>CAZGKN010000001.1:0-67762 GCA_964525915.1 uncultured Saprospiraceae bacterium
ATATATGTGTATGTATATTCCATTACTTGATACCCTTCTGAATTCTGATATTCTTGAGCCATCCTACTAGAAAACTGCGTAATTCAGCATAAGCTCTTGGTGAGTATTTCTCAATACTTTCACCATATTCATCCAAATAAATAGCTCTCGTATAGGTTCCTATTGCCATCTGTATGGCTGTTGGATACCAATTACCATTCTTGTCTCTAAATAACTCCATATCTGGATCGGGAATTAAATCCCCTTCTTGCACATAATTATGTGCCATCGCAAATACATTTTCCGCGAGTCTGTCAAGACTCAACGGCATGTACGTCTTTGAACGCTGAATCTTTTTACCCTCACCAACCTTCATAGATGAAAAAATACTATCTAATGTTTTTGCATCTTTGGCAGACATTGGATTGAGAAAACTAGCTCTTTTCATAACAACCTCAATTCAATTTACTTATAATATTACAGTACCATTCATCTTTAGATACATCAGAATACACTACTGAAATATGTCCACTTACACTCAAACCAATTGAACTATCACATTTCTTACATCTAACAGTACAACTGATCAATCCAGACATATTTATGTCTATATCATTGTTGCAAACTGGACAACTTGTTCTAATTCTCATGCTACTTAATTGTATGACTTGCTACTTTCATGAATTTACCGACAAGTTTAGCATCTATCTTTTTACCACACACTGGACAAACACACTTTCCTTCCTTAATAGACTGCTTTGTTGCCTGACGACTTTTATTGCTGCCTGGACATGTAGCTCCAATTACCATTTTATTTTCACCTTTTCGGAATATACTACCACACTGTAAAAAATATTGCAATGGGAACTTTACTATCGCATCTTGCTTTAGCTATCCAACGTGGCATACAAAAGCTCATGCAAAAGCGGCATACAAAACATAAATTTTTCAATTCAATCACGTCGGACAGGTGTCCGGGGGCTGCGTATCGTGCCAAGTCGGCATGTAGTCAAACCACATACCACACAAACGAGTAGTGATTATGGGGTCGCATAACACCCCAAAGGGTGCTATGGTGAGTCTGTCAATATGAAAAAGAAAGTCATAAATAAATCAATTGGATATATTAGAGTAAGTACAGAGGAACAAGCTAAAGAAGGATACTCTATACCAGCACAAAAAGCAAAAATATTATCTTATTGCGAAGAAAAGAATTTCAATATAGAAAACATAGTAATAGATGCAGGTGTTACATCTGATGTTCCTTTTACGGAAAGAGAAGGTGGTGCTGAAATAATAAAAAATATAGAATCAAATGAAATAGATAGAGTTGTAACAATAAAATTAGACAGAATGTTTCGTGTAGCTGATGAATGTATTTCAACAGTAAAAAAATGGAACAAAAAAGGAGTAGTAGTAAGTTTTATAGATAGAACAGAATACAGAACAGATCCTATAGGAAAAGCACAATTTGGTATTCAAGCAATATTAAATGAATTGGAAAAAGATCAAATAAAAGAACGTACAAAAACTGCTATGGAGCATATGAAGAAAAATGGTAAATATACTGGCGGAAAAGTTATTTTTGGTTTCAGAATAAATGAACACAATGAACTAGAACCGTATCCTCCTGAACAAAAAATTATAGACATAGTAATGGAATGTTACAACAATCAAATTTCTGTATATCGTATAATTCAAATATTGAAACAACAAAATATGAAATCTCGTACTGGAAATGATTTTTCAAAGTCTCAAATCAAAAAAATTATACAAAACTATAGCTTAACAGAAAAAGCAAAATCTAGAAAACCAAATACTGATCCAATAAATCAATATACTGGAGAAAAGAAATGAATGAAAACATAGATACATGTATAGTGTGTAACACTATGCATTATTGTGAAAATCATCATATATTCAAAAGAGAGAATTCAGATATAACAATCACACTTTGCAGATCGTGTCATCTTAAATTAGAAAAAATGAATTTATCTCATTGGTCACCAGAGGAAACTTTTTCAAGTTTTTTCACACTTTTCAATAAAGCTGATATGCAAGAAAAGTTGCTTCTGCTCAAAATAACTAAACTATGTATTAAAGCGTTAGAATATACATATAAGTCTGATAGGGAGTTTATTTACGAATCTGAAAGGAACCACAATGAAGCTTGAAAGCAAATGCAGTAGACTTGCCATCGTGGATTGTCTAAAAAACAATCTCAACCGAATTGGTTTCTCTATTGTTTGGATTCAAGCGGAAAACAGTGACAGATTCTACATATACATCTTTGAGGGCTTCTTAAACAAAGAGAGAGCCGATACCATCCAAGACTGCCTGTTTGAGTCTGGAAAGATGCCAAAAGACTGTGTATGTTTGATTAAATTGACTTACGGCTCCCCTTACACGTTCGTATTCCGGTCAGACTACAGAGATTACGACAAAGGAAGACTTCAGATTGCAATAAAGGACTCTTTCAATAACAACAGATATCTAAACAATGAAGTAGAGCAAGGATCTGAAGACTTTGGTGCTGCGAAAGTCAAAATTGAATTCAAAGAGTTGATGACACTACCTAGATATGCTGAATAAATATGCCAACATACTCGCTAAAAAGAGGTCAGGCATTTATCCTCATTAACTATGAGTGGAAAGAAACTCGTATCGAGAATAGAATGAGTGGTATTTTCATACTAGCGGGTAAAGTTAAGATAAACAACATGAAGTATATTGCTTTCTCAGACGAAAACAATATATTATGGGCTCAAGCTGAAATCATAGCATTGGATAAAGGAAATGTTCATAAAAAGAAAACCATCAAAACAAATACCATTAATAGGTGACCTAAAACCAAAAACAAAACCAAAGAAAAAAGTAAAACAGAATCAGATAATTGATCCACAGTTCTATTATTCCGAATCTCCTATTGGAATAGAATTAACATTAGAACTCAATGGATACTATCTGATATCATCAGCTAATACTCCTGAACACTATATGGTAAAAGCTATTCGAGCTAAGAATCAGAGGCAGGGCATTTTCAAGACTCTAAAGCTTTGTCCAATAGAAATCAAACCTAGTCTGCCTGCACAAATAACATTCTATCGAATATCTTGCAAAACATTAGATCAGGATGATAACCTACGTCATGCTTTCAAAAATGTAAAAGATGGCGTGTCGGATTGGTTTGGTATTCGAGACGATAGTGATACTAGACTAATGTGGAAGTATGAGCAGGAAATTGGTCCTAGAGGCTTTCATGCAATTAGAATTCATATCAAAATGATGAAAGACCTGGACTCCATCCTTAAAGACGAGACGAAAGCTGCTAGCTAGGTAGCTCTATCCTGCCTGCCGCAAGGCGTTTTACAGGCACTTTACAGAAGAGTATAGAGGGGATGCCCCCACGGGGCACAGCCCGGTGGGCCATGGACTATGCAAAATCATCATCAAGATTTTCTACATTATCAGAATCATTCGATTCATTCTCTTCAAAAACATCATCTGTATCCTGAATATCTGGTTCTATAACACTTGCTTGAACAGATTGTTTTTGCTTTCTCTTCTGGGCTAATTGATACAACTGATCAACATGTTCAACTAACAGAGCTAGACTTTTCTCTGAAAATTTGTAATTTATCAATCTACTTATCAATATTCCTGCCGTTGGATGATACTTAATATACTCTAAAGCATCTGTTGGCATTTTTCCAGTTTCAACATATATCTGACCAACGTCTATATCCAAAGCCTTACATATTTTGTATACCAAATCTGGACTTGGATTGCGTCTACCAACTTCCAAATCACTAATAGTGCTTTGCGCGATTCCTGCCATTCTACTTAACTCTCTACCAGAAATGTTCCTAGCCAATCTTGTTGTTTTTAGGAAGTAGCCAAACTTATTCCCATTCATCATATTGATCATAGTACGCTACACCTTCGCACAAGACTGTTACTGCGTTCTTGCCAAAATAACGTTCCAGCCTGCTTTTAGGTCTTCGGACACACCCCTACCGCGCAACTAACCAAAATCGGACGATCCAAAAATTTTGATTTTTGAACTCGAAATCCGACTTCCATTTGGCTCTACAGACCAACTAACCCCGCAGAAAACGCAATAGCCTACGCGGCTCGAATCCACAATTAGGAGTCCTACGCAGACCCCAATCATTTCAACCAGTTGCACGAAGCCGATAAAGCACTTGTCATAGTACCACATTTTACGCTCGCATATCCTTCCTATAATACACCTTAAGACGTTCGTGTGCGCGAGCGTACCAGGGGGGCTCGGTGCTGATGCGGATCATTTCAAGGCAAAATAAAGAAGTACTTGACAACCGATCAACTTCGGCGCTTTAATGGGCCACAGTAAACTCTTATCCATTAGAAAAGAAAACCATGGCCAATTGTTTCATATATGGTGACTTTGAAGGACTATGGGCTATTCTTCAAAAGCCTTGGAATGAATACTTGAAACATGGTTACACATGGTATTGTGAAGTGACTAGCGACGGCAAAACTGGTACTATATCTGTTTTGAACAACATTCACAGCACAGATAGCATCAAAGCCTCTGTTCATAATCTGATAAACTACTTTCCTGGCTTTAGCAAATTCGATATCAAGTTACATAATCAGCAAGTAATCAGTATTCAAGAATTTCTATCACAAAAACAATCTGGACCTATTAGAGAATTGGTTAATCTTAGCCAATTCACAAATAAGTTACTATGAAAACTACACTATTATCAAAACTACGAAATGCATTTAAACAAATTGGACTAAAAGTACAGCTAGGTACTGCGAGTCTTGGTTTAGATCAGAAATTCTACTATAAAAACATAATCATAGTAAATCCAGATGAACTATCAGTACTAGAAACAAATCCAATCGCTAATCCAGTATATGAGTACGAAATATATGAACCAGATGGTGACGAGTTAGGTTCATATGAGAATTTTGATCAAATGTTTGATGCTCTAGTATACTTTATCATCAATCGTCGCATTGCCGCGAGAGACAAGGATTAGCTAAAACATGATGCCCGCTATGTTTCGTCTAGCTAAAAAAGTTGCTATATCGAAAAAAGATAAAAGAGGTTTCCTTGTCGGAGCGGTAGCAATACGCAAAGATGGAACGATAGTTAAGGCATGTAACAGCCCCCATAGAGGCGATAGACAAAATCCTAAAGCTCATGCAGAGTACAAACTAGCAAAGAAATTAGATAAATATGCAGTAGTATATGTACTTAGAGTTAGACGTGGAGATGGCTCTGTTGGGCTAGCAAAACCATGTCCAGATTGTGAACGTACACTAAGAAGCAAAAAAGTTGTTAAAGTGTATTACTCAATCAGTGATAATGAATATGGTGTTCTAGACTTGAGAAAATGAATATGAAACCGTATGACTTTCTAGATGTTGTCTTATCAGAAGTAAGAAAGACAAAATATCCATTTCAAAAAGAAGATGAATTTCTACTTTACGAAGAAACAACAATAATGCAGGATGGTAGGCAATTCAAGGAACGTATAGTCAAATTTCCTGCATCCGGTACATTATTAACAGATATGCCACTACGTGGCACCCATGGTATTGTAATTGTTCAATTCCCTAAATGGACCGAAATGGACAAGTTGGGATATGAATATTTAGATTCTAAAACAAAACATGAAAGTTTGGTTTTAGCTATTAGAAATATTATCGAAAACGAAATGAATTGGATGTGAGCCATGGCTAAAAGAATACCTAAAGATGAATACATTGAACAAAGAAAAGAAAAATTAGCCGCAGCTCGTGAAGCTATAGTTGAAGGTATCAAAAATCTTGAATCAGATAAAGATTGGAAAGACTTTCTCATTAGATTAACAAAACGAGGAAGATTTTCACCATCTAGATTATCATTCGGTAATCAAATTCTAGTCTATACTCAATTTCCAGAAGCCACGGCTGTTGCTACATATCGAAATTGGTTCAAAATAGGTCGCTGGCCCACAAAAGGTAGTCATGGAATTATGATATTCCAGCCAAGACCTTATGTTAAAAAGGGCGAAGAAGAAAACATAGAAACAGATGAAGAAGGTAATCACAAAAAACGTGGCATGTATTTCAAACCAATATATGTGTTTGATATACAGCAGACAGAAGGAAAAGAATTACCAGACTGGTTAACTACACCAGAAGTTCCAGACATTGAAAATAAAGAAATTTTCAAAGATTGTGTTGAAAAATTAGCTGAACTAGCCGAGAAGATGCCTGGAAATCCAGTGAGTAAAGTTGAGATTCGCTCACGGAAGCCAGGGGAACCTGCTGGAACTTATGGTAAATACTATTCAGACAAAAAATTAATAGTAGTATTCAAGACTGACAATCGTGGACAAATGTTCGAGACATTAGTACACGAAATTGCTCATGCAATAATGCACGCAGACACTGAAAAACCTAGACATATCAAGGAAATAGAAGCTGAGAGTGTTACTTTCGTAGTAAATAAAACTCTAGGTTTAGATACTGGTGGATATAGCTTTAAATATATTGCAACTTGGGCTACAGGTGGTAAAAAACTAGGTGATGACGCTATCAAACTAGTAGAACGAACAGCACAGCATATTGTTTCTACAGCAAATGTAATCCTAGATACATTAATGCCATTCATTGCTTTACCAGATGAAGATATATCACTGGATACTCCGACTCCGATTAGAGAAGAAGATATACCTAGTGCTCCTGCTCCTGCGTCTGTTAAGCCAATAAAACATAAACCTGGAAGACCAAAAGGCTCAAAGAATAAGACTGCAAAAGCATCTGAACCTATGCCGTCAATGTTAGAAGCTTCAGAATGCGATTGTAATGAACCAGATTCAGAAAATCCAAAACCAGGAATTGATTACGCTCCAAGTACA
Source organism: uncultured Saprospiraceae bacterium (assembly GCA_964525915.1). Classification (GTDB taxonomy): domain Bacteria; phylum Bacteroidota; class Bacteroidia; order Chitinophagales; family Saprospiraceae; genus Parvibacillus. The sequence continues at coordinate 6,882 of CAZGKN010000001.1, forward strand.
GATATGAATGGAGAGCCAGTCCATCCTGGTGATTATGTTAGCTTCAAAACATACCCAAGAGGAACAGCAAGAGGTTTTGTTGGAATAAGCAAACGAACTTCTGTAGTAATGCCTGACGGTAGTCAATTGCCAGCATTGATAATAAAAGAAGAAGAAACTGGTTCTTCATATGCTTTCTATAGTGGTGGTGTCAAAAAGCTCAAGAAACAAAAAACAGTAATAAAAGAACCTGCTAGAGAAACAAAACTTAACCAAAAAGATTACAAATTCTATGTAGTCGTTAACAATCAAATTGTTAGCGGTAATGAATTCAAAGAAGACGCTAAAGAATTCATTGAAGAAAATGTTCCAGACGACTGGAAATCAAAATGCAATGTCTATTCTAAAAAATATATGTTAGAAATAGGAATAGATCCTAATGTAAATGAAAACTGGAACATTCCTCATGAGTGGCTTGAAGCCAATAGAACTAATGTAGATGAACCTGCCCCTATCAAACGTGGTAGAGGACGACCAAAGGGTTCAAAGAATAAACCAAAAGAAACGTCAGAATGTACTTGTTTAGGCAAGACAGCTAAAAGAGAAGGTAAGACAGATAAAGATTTCAATAAAAAAGCTCTAGCAGAAGGTATCAAAGTAGAACTAGAGCATACAGATGATATTGAAATTGCAAAGACGATTGCAAAAGATCACCTAACAGAAGACAAGGACTACTACAAAAAGCTTAAAAAAGCTGGACTATAAGGGATGGGTATAGTTCATGATATACAAACAACTTAAATGGCACAACTAACCCAACATTTAACATAGGCAGCGGATTAACATCTGCACAAAGAATAGCTCTAGCTACTCCAAAAATCGGTACTTTAGTATATGATATAGATACAAAAAATCACTGGTGGTGGGATGGTGCTTTGTGGCAACAATTCGCGTCATCAGCCCCCTTGCCTGTAGGTTATCATTATACAGTTGATACTATTGCAAATCTAAAAGCTGTAAATACTACAGGCATTCCAAGTGGAATGATTATATATCTAGACGAATTAGACGATTTTTATTCACTAGATTTAGTTTCCGCATACGTACCTGACGATATTGGAGTCATTGCTCCCACTGTTGGACCGGGACAATGGGTTGGATATGCAAGGGGAAGATGGGATGATATATTAGGCTCTATTTCACAAGGAGTAGGTAGTTCAGCCTTACTTTATGAACCATGGTTTAGTACACCATTTAGACAATACTGGTTTCAACATAACCAACTTGATGAATTAAATTTCGTATACCAAATGTCTCATGGTTGGGATAACACTTCAAAGGTTTATCCTCACTTACATATAAAAATAGCAGCAAATCCGGCTATTAGAGAATACATATACATTGAGGGATGGTATCAATGGGGATTAAATGAACAAACTGTAGCAACCACAACCGCTGGATGGTTGCCAATTAGTGTACAATATCCTGTCGATCCTGGTGATTTATACAAATGTAAGATAATAAATCTAGTTGCGGGTGGCGTTTCTCCTCCTGTGGGAGCAACTGCTTCTAGTTTACTTTACATTTATATGAGAAGAAACACTGCAAATATACTTGACACATTCAAAACAAACAAAGCTGTTCCAACCGTTCAGGCAAATGTAGCATTAGATAGCTCTGATGTTCATTGGCAAAGAAAGAACTTTGGAACCGTCAATGAATATCCACCATAAGTTATTAGCTTGACTGATAAGTCAAGAATATCAATCACACTAATAGCTGAGCGTTCCCTGCCCCTTCCCTGCCCCTTCCCTGCCCCTTCCCTGCCCCTTCCCTGCCCCTTTAAGGAAGTCTTGACGGCTCGCGCGTGGTACAGTACAAGGAACAAAAGCGGAACCGTTACCACATACCTACATGCTACCACACTTTAGGAGGCACATATGCTAACTAATAAACAATACGAATTGTGTTGTACCGATTGTGGTTACGTTATCACAACAAAAGAATTCGACGCTGAGTGCCCAAAATGTAGTGGTTTTATGAGAACCATTTCAAAATTTGGTAAATGTACATGCGGGGCAACGGTTGAATTCGGCCGATTCACTAACACTTGCCACAAGTGTAATCGCGATTACAATTCGTCAGGTCAAGAGCTGGCTCCCCGTTCACAATGGGGAGAGGAAACCGGCGAAAGCTTGTCAGATATTCTACAGATCAAATAATAGGTAACTATTATGTATGACAGGCAAACTCTATCAAAAATTATAGGTTCTAAGTCTGTCAAGCTTATTGATGAATTACTTGAAATGGATAACATAATTGAAACTGGTGTAAAAGATGGAGAAAAAGTTATCGTAAACATCGGACTAATGCGATCAATTTGCGACGACAAGTCAAGTGAGATTGGATACGCTATCATCAACCATATTATGAGTAAGAAATGATTACGCTTGACGAATTCATTCGTAATACCAAATTCTTTCCCAGCAATGCTTGGGTAAAAGAAGTTGGATTTTCTGGTCTGTATGTAAGAAAAACACAGCGTGTTCTAGATGGAACGCTATATAATCATGTACTAGATTTGGCAAATATTAACGCAAGCAAGCCCGGAAACGGAGCATTTACCAAGCTGGTGGAAAGACTATGTAAAGAATATCCCCATTTGACTCTATATGTAGAAAATGTTATGGAACCAGAGAGATTTGGTAGAAAGCTAATAGAGCTTGGTTTCAAACGTGTAGAGTCCGAGTATTGCAATTCATATTGGAAAGAATCAGTACCTCCTTCCGTATTGAGTGATGAGGAAACTGGAGAGTATTTGAAAGAAATGAAAATCAAATGAAAATCAAACAAACTATCGAACTGGAAATTGAAGTTGACGATCAATGGGTCGAGCTTCTAACCAAATACAATGATATCTTTCGCGCTGACCATTGCGGCTATTGGCTGGCTGGAATGGAAAGAGACGAGACGGGATGGCTCGCTCACGAACAAGATAATGATGAAAATGCAAACATTGTATCCAAGAAGCCTGGATATTCTGATATTGTTCTCGCTTGGAAGCTTGGTAAACCATTGCCCGAAGGCTGGTTCCGAATCAATAAAGAAACAGCTATCGCAATTTGGGTACAGGGTGTAAAAGAATATGGTATTCATTGGTATGAGACTAGTGATGCTCTGACCTATGACTACCTAATTCAGAAAGTTCTTCTAGGAGAACACAGGTATTCCTAACTGCTACTATCTAGTGGGTTCAAAAATGTGTATTCACACAATTGATCCAGAAGTAATTAATCTAGAGTTGAAATGGATCGATTATACCGAAGCCACTCATATTGTAGTAGGTTTTTGTCCGTGTGGTAATGGTGGTGTACTTATCACGACAGATAATGAATTTGAAGCATATAGATATTGCAAAATATATAGAAAGAATGGTTTTTCAGCAAAAGTACGACCTTGTACAGATAATGCACTTGAAGAAGTATCAAACCAAATCAATCAAATAGTCGATAGGCGTTAATCATGAAAACTTTCTATCATATTACACCAAGATATACACCTGGAATCCCTGCATTGTCTCCGTCTTTTGAATTGGCCAAACAATTCAGTATTGAAGAAAGAAATGCTTACCGTGCGGCATTGCGCGGAGAGAAAGGTATCAAAGCAAAAGAACGCGCAGATAGACTCGGCCTTGATGGTATTGCAGTTACCAAAACAATGCACACCGATAAAAAGGGGCGAGTTACCTGGAGTGGTATTGATATCATATCAAACAAAGTATATGAAAGCACTGAAGGCATTCCTGTGACAAAGTACAAGCCTCTATACCTTACTGCTATCGAAATTATGAATGACTGGGATGATCCTGATGATAAAATCTCAGAGATCATACTAGAATTGAGAGAGGTATCCCTTTTGTCAGATAAGACAAACAACGGAGTAACAGGTGCCGAGCTTGTTATTAAGCTACTTTTCTATTCACAAGCTTGGAATTCATCTGTATCTCATATCATCAAACGAAACCTAAAGAAGACTCTTTGTGAAAATATTGAAGAAATTGAGGACGAAAATTTCAAAGCTATGGCAACGACTATATGTAGAGGTTAATTATGGACTACAGTAAAGAATGGGCACTTGCGGGTAAACGTCTTCAAGATCAGGCAAAGGAATTATTGCCTGAAGCAGCCTATGAAGTAACTACCAAAGAAATGCTGATGAAAATCGGTATGAGATATTGGCCACACAGTTATGCTCATACTGATGACGATGAAGATGCAATCAGCAGGTTATTGGATTATTGTTCAGCTTATGATACAATAACATTTATGCTTCTTGGTCTGCCTGATAATCAGGTAATGTGGTCTTGGATTTGTCGTTGGACAGACTGTGCTTTTCCGCATGTTGTTCTTGGACATAAGATTGCCAGCGCACTTATGTCATCAAAAGCATCTTCAGAAGTACTCAATTATATGAATCCACCTTGGGAAGCATTTATGATTACAATTCCCAATGGTATTTTCAGTACATATTCTAGTATAAATAATCAAGAGGTTTCACTTACAAATCTAGGTGTTCAAAGAATCTTCTCAAGAACTAGAAATACTTACGTATGGAATTGGAGACTTTGGTCCAATGAATCAGCCGTTCAAATTTGGCAACACGGACTAGCCTCAGAAAAACTCATTGAATACGAAAAAAGTAAAATATCTAACTATGATGAGCTATTTGACACATCTCTCGATGAAAAAGATGATCGTATTGCAAGACTAGTAAATCGTCTAATTGTTGGAATCTGTCTAACTTTTCCAGAGCACAACAAACCAATTGGATCTGGATCGAAGATTACACCAAAGAAAAAAGGATATATCTTCGATAGTAACAAAAATGAACCTATTCTCAGAACATATGAATTGAGGGCACCAATTAAGATCGACTGTCGAGATACAGTCAAACAATATATCGATCATGGTGCTCCGCGAAAAGGTTCTAGCCCAACAGTGCAATCATTTATTGCTGGTTTTTATCGTCGTCCTCCTCATGGAATTGAAAAAGGACTACCTAAAACCGTTTGGGTTCATCCCCATGTCAGGGGTCCAAAGGACGCGCCGATTGCTGTTCGTCCTCATATTGTAATTGAAAAATGACTCAATTAACATTACTAGAATCAGTCGAAAAAAACTATAAGTTCTCAGTATCGGTCTTCCCTGTTGAAGAATATTGGCACGCAAAACTAATTAGAGGTATTGATATTGTCACTAGACAAAAATACTATGTAATAGAAGATTCAAAAGAACAAGCTATGAAAAGCATCAAAAAGATGCTAATCAAGGATGGATATAGAGGTAAGCTAACATTTGAAATACCTTGTAAAATACATCCATTCTTCTATTATCGCAGTCTACGTGTTCAAACAAATGACGGTATTGTTTGGATTCTAGATGAAAAAATTAATAACAGAACATGGATTGCTACAGGAATACGAAACAAAGAAGTAATAACAGAAAAACTGTTATCTAAAAATATGAGACTATACAATGCTCAAGAAGGTTTGAAAGTTATCAAATCTGAGGCATAATATGAGAATTGCAATCTTCATTGACGGCAAGAATTTCTATGCTGGCTGGCGCGATAAGGCTGAAGGAAAGAAAATAGATTTCAGCAAAATGGCCCGCTGGCTTGTAGACAGAACCAACGGCTCCAGAATGTGGGGAGCTTATTACTATACTGGCATTGAAATTGGCAACAATGCTAATTCAGACGGCCAACAAAAACTTCTCAACTTTTTGGACATGATTGAAATGCAACCGGGTTTCTTTGTTAAAAGATTCCCACGCAAATCTCAATCATTCAAATGTGAACACTGTAGTAAAGAAAACCACTATACTCAAGAAAAAGAAGTAGACACAACCATGGTAGCAGATATGCTACGAATGGCTGCCGTCAATGCCTTTGATGCATTGATTCTTATTAGTGGAGACGCTGATTATGCTCCCGCCTTGGAAGGTGTGCAAGGAATAGGGAAACAAGCATATGTTGCCACATGGGGTGGAGCTGGACTAAGCACAAGAATAAGAAAGGCTGCATTTGATCATATCGATCTTCTATCTGGAATAGACATTTTTGGCTATTCAGATAATACTGAGGAACCTTGTCCACAGTATAAAGTTGAAACAGAATATGATATATTCGTAGAGGAGGTTAGAAAAGCTCAAAAGAAATTTGAGGGAGGATACGTCGGCATAAACTACTTTATCACAAGGTGGGATTCTGACCTAATATGTAATTCGACAGAAGACCGCAGAAAGATGCTCGATACCCTGGTAGAACAGGAACGAGTAGAGATTTACGATGCACCGGACGGCAAAAAAGCTATTCGAGTAAAGGAATGACGAAAATGACTACTACCGAAAAGACCGTTGCTGAAAAGACGAACCGTGATTACGCCACCGAAGATGCAAAAGAAATCATGGATAAGCTCGTAGAATTCGGTGGAGGTGATTTTACAGATGATGATTCAGAAAAGCTATTCAAGGAATGGTTGATTGATAAGTTGGAGCTTATCATGGATCAGATGGAAGAGTAGCGTATAAATTCCGAAACAAGTTGGTCACCATTACCTGCAAATTAGGTAGTGGTGACCAATTTATTTAAGACACCTTCCTCGCCTACTGTCGCACACCAACATACACGCCATAGGTTACAGATCGAGCTTGCAATTTCGCATAAATCTGCTATACAATACTATTTAATTTACTTCGAGAAGTGAATATAATGGACAATTTATTCAATTTTCCAAAAGATATCAAAGAACGTCATCAATATATACTAGAGTGTGTGTCATCTGGTAAATATGAACTAGAATTTACTCCAATTAACATATCTGACGGCAAGAATACATTAGAAATTTATGTATCAAAAGATGTTATTAAAATAAACGGAATCAGAATCAATGTATCAGCTAGACTTCAACAACAAATAGCTGATATTATTGGAATTAGCTTAATTACAGCTAAAGTTTCTGATGCTATTTTTGATAACGCTAGCCTAATTTTGAAACCTAGTACTAGAGAAATTACGTCTTCAACCGAAGCTATGATTGAATATAGTCAACTAATCGATCAAAAAATAGCAGTTAACCCAACTGATAAAATCATCTGTACACTCGGAAAAGATTGGGTGTTAGATAATAAAGCAACCAGCACAAAAGCTGTCAATTATGGATGGCACATTAAATCCAAACAGAATAGTTGGAAAGGTATTACTATTTATGCATGTGCATCATTAATGAAGGATTCAAAAACTGGTGCATATTACAAAGTAATTCAACAACCGTCTACCTGGCATAATCTGGAACAAGATGACTATAGTCAAAAAGGAAGATACATGGGTATTCCATGCTTCCTAAATGGTGAGCAAACAACAATTCAGTACATAGGTAGCACACCTGAATATGCTGGATTGATATCGTATCAAGGTGTGATTGTAAATTTTAGACAGCCCGGAGCTTAAAAAGAGGATATTATGGCAAGAGATAGAGTTGTTATTCATTGGAATTCACAAGAAAAAATATTTTGGGCAGAGTTAGATAGATCCCAAAAAGATATAGTTAAAAATGTAGGATTCAAATTTCACGTATATCCCTCTACTTACCATAGACAACTTCCAAAAGACTGTCCAGTATGTAAATTGACCCTAAATTACGTATGGTGGACAAGTGAGCATTATGTTGCCAACAAACTTCCTCAATATCTAGATGCGGAAGCAGCAAACGAGATTAATCGTTGGATTTCTTCTGGTGAAGCAGAAAAAAGACAAGAAGAATTCAAAGAAGAGGCTGGCAAGAAACTTATTGTACATTACAATGCAAATACAAAAGTTTTCTGGGCAGAATTTGGTAAACAACATATTCAAATATTAAGAGAAAAATGTTTTCGACCTCATGACAAAGACTATGTATCGCAGGCTGGATATAGACATAATGATGATACCTGTTATGCCTGTAAGTTACAAGTTCCAGATAAAACTTTCTACACCACTTCAATAGATGAAGCATATTCTTTAGCTGAATTTGCTGATGATGAAGTAAAAGAAGTATTTAGGAAGTGGCAAGCTACAATCGATCAGTCTAGAGCTACTGATGCAAATATCATAATTCCAGCTCCTAAAGGTCTTAAACCATTCAACTATCAAAAAGCTGGTATTGCTTGGGCTCTAGAAAGAAAAGGAAGTCTAATTGGCGACGAGATGGGGTTGGGAAAAGCTTGTATAAATTCAACAAAGATTCTAACACCTACTGGTTGGATAGAAATTGAACGACTTGAAGTAAATGACTTAGTTATAGGCATTGATGGTAAACCAACAAAAGTAATTGGCGTTTATCCTCAAGGAAAAATAGACACATATAAAATTACATTCAATGATAAAACATCAATAATAGTAAGTGAAGATCATCTTTGGGCAGCTAGAACAAATAATGATCAGTATAGAGATAATCCTTGGAGAACAAAAAAGACTAAGGATTTAATTGATAACATCAAAGATGTAAATGGCAATAATATCTGGAGAATACCAGTAATAGAGAATCCTGCTGAATTAGACAACAACGAAGATCGACCTATCGATCCGTATATTCTTGGAGTTTTACTAGGTGATGGTTGTCTTAGTTCAACTAGTTCTATTTGTTATTGTCCTGGTGATAAACTTGTACCAAGAGAAGTTGAAAATGTTCTAACAAAAGAATACAAACATACAGTCAGTTTGCAAGAACCTGAAACTGAGAATATATACAGAATAACAACAGAGCCACAAAATGCTACAAATCCTATGCTTAATAGTATGAGACAGTTTGGGCTAATAGGCATACCTGGAAATAGAAGATTTGTACCAAAATCATATCTATTTGCTCCAAAAGAAATAAGATTAGCAATACTACAAGGTCTATTAGATACAGATGGTGAATGTAGAGATGATTCTATGGTTCAATTCTCAAGTTGCAGTAAACAGCTTGTAGAAGATGTAGCATTTTTATGTCAAAGTCTTGGTGGAATATCAAGAATAGATAAACCAAGATTCACAAAGTATGAATACAAGAATGAAATAAAAAGAGGACAACTTAGCCACCGTGTAAGTTTATCTTTTCCAGACGGAATTGTACCTGTAAGAGCACATATAGATGAATTTGTGCCTAAAACAAAATATAAACCAAACAAGATAATAAACAATATTGAATATTTTGGAAAAGAAGAATGTACGTGTATAGCTATTGAAGCTGATCACCATCTATATGTTGCTGAAAATTTCATTGTTACACACAATACTATTCAGGGACTAGGTGTAATAAATCTAGATAAATCAATCAAAGATATAATTATCTTTTGTCCAGTCAGTTTGAAAATCAACTGGAAAAAAGAAGCAGAAAAATGGCTAGTTCATAAACACAAAATTGCCATCGTTTCAGATGTTGGTGATGTGTTAATGAGAGACAGTAGATCAGATCCGAATACTGTCCATATTATGATCATCGGATTCCAAAGTATCGTCGGATCAGGTAAGCGTGCTAAAACTCTACGTGAATATCTATTCCATATTCCAAGTTATGATCTAATAATTGTTGACGAGGCGCATAGGCTAAAGAATCCTGAAAGTCAAACTTCACAATATATCGCCGGATATCAAGAGTACGATAAAACAAAAAAGGAAAATATAGAACACAAAGGTATATCATCTGCTGCAAAACGCAAGATATACCTAACTGGTACTCCTATTAAAAATAGACCTATTGAAATTTTCCAATTAGTTCACTCACTAGATCCCGATAATTATCCTAGTTGGTTACACTTTGCAGAAAGATATGCTGCTGCATGTTTGGAAACAATTTACGTTCCGGGTGGTCGTGGTGCTACTAAACAAGTCCTAAATGTAAAGGGCGCGTCACATACCGAGGAACTAAATAATAAACTTCGTTCAACGGTTATGATCGCTAGATTCAAGGAAGATGTTCTTACTGAACTTCCGCCTAAGACTAGACAATTAATTGAATTAGAACCTGATGATGAAGTCAAAGAACTGATTAGACAAGAAAAAGCCGCTGGTGGCATAGCTAAAAAAATTGATGACATTATCAATCAAGCAAAAGCTGATGGAAGCGATAAAGCATATGCATCAGCGGCAGATAAACTTGAACAATTTAAAGCTAAATTTGAAGAACTATCAAAAATACGTGCTAGTCTAGGTCAGCTCAAGATACCATATGTTGTAGAACATGTAAAAGACTTAATTGATTCTATGACTGAAGGGCAAGAAAAAATCATCATATTCGCCCACCACAGAAATGTTGTAGAAAAATTAGAAGAAGAGTTAAAAGAATTTAATCCAGTAAAATTGTATGGTGGAATGAGTGATGAAGTAAAAAATGCGGCTGTAGAAAAATTCCAAAATGATCCAAATACAAAAGTATTCATAGGCAGTATTGCTGCTGCTGGTGTTGGTCTAACACTTCACGCTGCCAATGTTGTCGTATTTGCTGAATTAGATTGGTCACCGAGCGAGATACTACAGGCCGAAGACAGAGCACATCGTATCGGACAAAAACGAAATGTACTAATTCAACATCTGGTATTCGATGACAGTCTTGATGCAAAAATTGTAAAAGCATTTCTTGATAAACTAGAAGTAATCAATGCAATTCTTAAAGGAAGACCAGAAATAGAACAGGTTAAACAAGAAGAAATAAAAGCACCTGAAATACCAGAGATAGAAATTCGACCTGTTGAAGTTGTAGAACGTAAATACGAACCACCTAAAGATGTAGTAAAACATGGTGGACAATTTGATCCACACATTGGTCCTTCAGGTGGAGGTATTGAAAGTAACGGTAGAGAAAAAGGTAAACCAACAAAAGACGTTGGAATAACCACTGAAATATTTACTTATACAGATGAACAGAAAGATGCTGCTCTTATAGCATTAAGAGATATTGCAGGTGTTTGTGACTATGCCCAGTCAAAAGATTTTATGGGCTTCAATAAAACATACACAAAGGCAGGACATTCTTTAGCTTTATGGGATCATCTAACAGATGGTGTTATGCCAGAGGCTATCAATATTCTAAATGTACACAGAAAACAAGTACCATATTGGATTAGAGACGTTCTTGGATTATGGCCAGCGAACGAAAAATCAAAGTACACAAAACAACAAAAAGAAGTATTCTACAAAGTAGCTAGAGCTATTATTTACTCTGATAGTGAATCCATTCGAGAACCTTTTACAAAAGAAGAACTTGAACAAATCAAAGAAATAGCAGATACCAGCATTGAAGAACATGGTATCGAGCGAACATTTAGCGATACAATTCTATTTGCTTTTAGAAACATTCTTTCTGATCACTGGAAAGAAATAGATCCTACTATTATTGCAGTGCTAAATTCTGTTAAGATTAAGCCTGCTACCAAACGAGAGAGATCAGAAGAAATAATTTCTGGTGAAGAAAAAGAAATTGAATCTAAGGACGAACCAGAAACCCCTGCAACTGTAAGCGTATTCTTTGCCAGAACAAAAGACAATAGATTCCAAATAAAGGTATTTATTGAAGACAACACTTATACGCTTATTACCATACGTGATAGCGAAATCTTTTCACGTAAAACAAGAATAACAGATAAACAAGAACTAGCAACAGAAGTAACAAATATAATTGTCAACACTGCAAAAAATAATCTAATTTACAATATCGAAAAAAATTACATCGGTGTTGACGAGGATGAAATCAAGCGAAGAATAGCTGCGTCTAGTGCTCCAGAGGAAATAACTGATTTTGTAAAGATGGGTGAAGAAGCATTCGCTAAAGGAATCAAACGTGCTCCAAGACTAGATAGCAAATTACAAGATTTATTGAAGAAGTATGGATCAAATACAAAAGAATACATCAAAGCCGCTGACGACTGGCTCAAAGGTTGGGACAAAGCTAATCTTGCTAAACCAGTTTCAGTTGAAATAGAAGAAGAAGAGGAAGAGGAAAAAATAGTAGAAGGTAAACCACCAGTACCTACATACAATGAAGCACAAAAATCAGCCATATTCTCAGCAATGATAATGCTTAGTATGGTTGTTTCTCAACCGAGCTTCAAAAAACTATTCTCAGATGTTGAAAAAAAGATATTAGTGGGGCTTAACCATGCATTTATGAGAGAAGGTAAATCATGGTCATCTTACGATAATCAGCAAATACATGAAATGAGAACAATGTTGGACAAATATTCCAACGTTCATGACGAAGATACATATGAATATCTAAAATCACTAGGTATAACACTGGGCAAAAAACCTACACCTGTTCCGTCTGCCCCTGTAAAACCTATTACTGTACCAGCGAAGCCTGAACCTAAGCCTGTAGAATCTGCCCCGGCCCCTGAGCCTGTAAAGCCAATTATATCTAAACCAGCACCGGCTAAACCTACGCCAGCCAAACCTAGATATTCAGCTTATCAGCGCAAAATAGCCGAATTTGCAATAGATAAACTTCGTTCGTATTTTGCTACACAACTAAGTAAAGCTCAATTAGCTAAGTACGAAAAGAGTACTATTGACAACATCAAACGACTGGCTACCATGTCTAGACCTTTTACTGATAAACAAATTGATGAAGTAAGAGAAGTAGTAGCTAGTCACAAAAATGTATATACTGGCACAAATATCTTAGACATTCTAAAGATATAGCAAAAAAATAATTTTGAATCTCTCCTGTGGTTTTTGCACTAAATCGCAGGAGAGATTCAAGGACTAAATGAATTATGCAATACGAAGGAAGTTACCCATTTTACGGTCCAACAAAAAGATATACTGGATTAAAACTGTATGCAGTGCATATATGGTGCTTAAGACCACATATCAATGGAGGTTATCTAAAAAGAATTTTCGTTTACTCAGTACCAGATCAACCAATGAGTGGATTTGAAACAAAAGAGGATCTTGATGAATTTGTAAATTCAAACTTTTTAGATAAACAAATGTTTCAAGAATGGGCAAAACAATTCAACACATATGGAATAAATATTAGAGACTACCATAGAAAAAATCTTAAACCATACATATTCAAAAAAACAACTGGTGACAGATTTCAAAATATTTTAGAACATGACATACAGAGAACTATTAGATGAGCTAAGAGAATTAGATTCAAATCAATTAGACATGGAGATACTAATATGTGATGATTCTTCGGGTGGATGCTCCAAGAATATAGAATTTTGTATCAATAACTCAAATAATGAAGACTACTTTGATTTAGAATCAAGTCAGCCTTATTTCTTTCTTGGATCCGAATAGATATTCCTACCCTGTATGGATGCCTCTAGACTTCCTGCCGAGTACTAGCTACCCTGCCAACCAACACCGTGGTAGGATCGAGCACCAAAGTGAGTTAACACATTTCCGATCTGTTCCACTTCAACAGTGGCATTTTTAACAATTGGAACCACTATGAAAATATCTAGATGGATATTACGTATTCCAGATTTCAATTGTCAATGTAATACAGGAATATTCAAAAAAACAGAAATTGATTCAATCAAACATATCGACGATAAATTTGTAATTATCGATCTATCAGAAAAGAATATTGAGCCAAAATGTCATGCACAGATAGTTCTTTCGCCGTTAGAATCATTTAAGATCGGTTGTAATCTTATTTGTGCTGGCATATTAGGATTACGTGAACAATCAAAACGTGGTAATATTCCTTCACCTTTACAGATGAAGGGATTTGACGCTCATATATTTGCGATTAAAGAGATACTGGACAAACGGAGTGTACTATGAAATGGTCAACAGATAATATCTCCGACGTTAAAAAATGCATGGAGATAAATCCAGATAATGGTAAACGTGAACTATCTATAAGAAGCAAATTCATTGTTGAAAAATGTTGCACAACTATTGGTATACCAAATATTACTGAAGAAAATTACGAATCAGTCTACGATAGGATTTTCGATATTGAACAATTACTTGGTCAGGCTGTTAGATGGGAACTAAAGGATGATGGATACAAACCTATCTATTATCCTATTGAACTAGAGCATGTGAAAAATATGGTAGGATTAACAACCGATGGTCCTACTCTATCCGTAGAGGAGTGGAAAAAATTAATCAATGACACAAAAGAAAAGATTGATTTACGAACAAAAGAATTAGAAGAAAAATATAAGGATCATGATAAAAAGATTCCAGAATACGTCGATATGAGAACCGTTTCGGTCGTTACTCCTGGCGTAGATATGCCAGAAAATAGTGAAACTGTTAGTTTAAGTCAACTTTTGCCGTATGAAGTTAAGGAGACAAAAGATGTCTAGACATAAAAATACAGCAAAAGTTCAAATAGAAGAAGATGAAATTGAAACAGGTTCAGAAGAATCTGAAGATGATGATTCATTAGAAGAGATAATCGAGGAAGAAGAGGAAGAAGAGGAAGAAAAACCAAAGAAAAAAGTAGTAAGAAAACGTAGACCGAGAAAACAGACTGCAAAATCTACAGCGAATGCTATACTAAATGGTAACTTGGGATTAGGAATTGTTCCAAGTGGACAAATAAACAGTCCTAATCCATTCATGCCACAAATAATACAACAATCAAATGCTATGACGCACGATCAGTATCACCAAATAGCTGAAGGTGTTGTACAAGTATTTGAAAATACTCTTATGACTGCAATGTCATATAACTATGCGCTGAATTCTGCTACATTAGTTCATGCATATAGAGCACTTAAATTAATGAACGTATTGCAGTTTCCAGCAGCATTAGAAGCTGCCAACATGGCTGCTACTCACGATATAACTTGGGTTAATTTCAGAGATTCAATTCTTCAAGCAAATAGAATAATTGGCATTAGAGTGTAACCATGTTTCATGGGAACAAGTCCAAGATTCCTGATAAATCAGGTTGGGTGATAATCAAAGACAAATCAACTCTATACATTAACGTAGTATGGAGTACAAAAGAAAAAGCAAGAAGAGAATACAATGATTTACTATCACCTTATCCAAAAGATAATCAATGGAGAAAAAGACTATCTGTAGTAGAATGGCCACTTAAACCTGTAAAAAGTTACACATACACTCCTCAGAAAAAAGTACTAAAAGACAGTACAAATATAAGTGAAGAAGAAAGAAATAGAAGAATAGCAATAAGCAACACACTAAAAGAATTCAATCAAAAACGAATCAAAAATCTAGTGGTGCATGGTGGAATAAAACCACCCTATGGTTACAGAAAAGATAAATACAGCTTACTATTAAAATCAGACTGGAAAGAACAAAAAATAGCTAAAAGAATACTCAATTATCATTTGCTAAACATTCCTGTTTCTGGAATAATACAAAAGCTAAAATTTGACGGAACAAAAAACAGAGACGGAAAACCATTTACAAGAAAACAAGTGGTAAGAATAATAACAAGAGCACCTTTGTTTGATAACAAGGAATTACAAAATGACAATGAATGTAGAAATTGAAAATAATGATGAACATTCTGAAAATGAAAAAAATGAATCAACACCACCATCAAGTAATGATATCATTGATAAAGTTATTGACTTAATTGGCGAAGATAATGCTAAGAAATTATCTGAGAATCAGTTTTTGGTCACTACTCAAAATGATCTAAATCAGATCATTGAAAATGTTGGTGACCAGTTGCTTGCACCAATTGGAGGCAAGGACAACTATAGTAGGATAAAAGATGGTAGCTTAACAATAGTTCAGGCTGATAAGCTACAAGAATTGCTAACAAAAGTACAACAAAACAGTACTGGTTTAGAAACTGCCAGAAGTACAATAGGTGAACTTCAATCTACATTAAAGGAACAGAAAAAACTAATCAAGAAATTCTATCAGCTAGAGGCTGTGACTTTAGGTCACAAACAGGCTCTAGAGGCACTACTTAAATGCTTTGATACAAATTCAGGATGGCCAACAATTGAAGTATACACTGAAGGTGGATGGAATAGAGGTTCCGTTAACTACCATCTACATAATGCAATTATGTTAGCTCGTGCCGCTACACAAAGTGAAAATATTGCAGTAATTGAAAAACACCTTTCTGGTCTTAATACAGTAATAAAGACTCTCAATCAAGATGTGGCTGATATGCAGAAAATATCAAAACTAAACTTCAATAGATGTAAATCATGTCAGCGAATAAAAGAAACTGGACTTCAGTGTCATTCCTGTGGTACACCAGAAGAGATGGTAACTCATTCTTCTGGTGATGAAGATGATGATGACTAATGAAGAAAAACCAAAGAACATACTAATATACACAATATCTAGTATCCTGACATTATTAGGACTAGGTATTGTTGTCAGTAAATTAACAAACAAACCAAAAAATCTATCCAACGAAAGAATTGCTATCATTGGTGATTCTTTAGCTGTTGGACTGAGCCCAAAACTATCAAAAATAGCCAAAGAACAAAATATACCATTCTTTTCTGGTGGAGCAGGTGGTTCTAGTATTCATCAGTGGAGTATAGGCACATCAATTAAAAGCTGGAATCTAAAAGAAATAGTAAATAGTCTAAATGCATTTAAACCAACAATAGTACTGATATCGCTAGGAACTAATGACGCTAATGGTATTGACTCTTTTGGTTCACAGGTTGAAAAAACTATCAAAACAGACATAGAAACACTACTAAAGAAAGTAAATGCATCAGTTATTTGGATCACTCCACCAAATATCAAAGTATTCAATAGTATGCCAAAAGTAAGACAATACATATATGATGCCGGTATTCCTGTTTTTGAATCTGATAAATTTGATATCAAATTAGGATCTGATGGTATTCATCCTACCAGTGAAGGTTATTTAACATGGGCAAACGTAATATGGAAAACTCTTGCAAGCTAAATACTGGTAAACCTGAATGGATAAGAGTATGTCGAGATACTAAATTAACAGATAGACCTATCCAAAATAGCATTGACAATGCTAAAGATGCTTGGAAAATGCTAAAGTGTAGGGCAGAATCTGAGGAGCAAGAAGTATTTTATGTAATTAGCCTTGATTCTCAGATGAGTGTTATCGGCATATCAGAAGTGGCTCGTGGTACGGCAAATAATTTAGGCGTTCATTTACGTGACATATTTAGAGCCTCAATCATATTAGGCGCTGTGTATATAATAGTCGGACATAATCATCCTTCCGGTAGATTGGATCCCAGTGAGGCAGATCGAGACTTAACAAAACAATTGATTAAGGCTGGCGATTTGTTAGGCGTAAAAATAATCGATCACATTGTTGTCACAGCTAAAGGATACTACAGCTTTGAAGAAGCGGGGTTTATTAAAGCTGACGAAGAATACACTGGCTACAATGAATAATCAAAAGCCAGCGGTTCCCTGCTAAGGGGTAGGGTCCACGAGCACACTCACCAGCAAATCATTACACAAATAGCTATCAGCGCAAACCATATCATAAGACAATTCACCTGCGGCTTATAGAATAGGCCAACAATTAAAATAACGAAACCAGGGACCAGGGCGCACAAACAGGGACCAGGGCGCACAAACAGGGACCAGGGCGCACAACCAGAGACTAGTGTGCTACAATGTAGCACATGTCACCCTACCGCACGCGCATAGCAAGCACCGTGCCAAGAACCAGGGTGGTGACGTACACCATAAGCGGAACGTGTCTGCACTCTAGGTGGAACGCGCACGCACGTAAGAGCAAGGCCCATGCCAAAGCCTAACGCTTTACATAAGTGAACCGCTCAGATCACATAAAATAAGCTGAACGGCCCTGCTCAAGAAAAGTTTGGCTACCCGTCGATTTTAGGTTGACCCTGGGAATGGAAGCTGTATGCTGGTCGTTGTCAGGCAAGGGAACGGTAACGGAGCGGTCGAACTAGATAGAACGAACCAGCAACCGTTACCCATAGACGCAGGAAAGGTAGGCTACTCTCATGGCAAAGCAGGTCAAGATGAACACGGCGCAGCAGGAACTCATCGGCAAATTCTATACCAACGTCGGCTGGAGCCCGGAAACAGCAGAGCAGGAAAAGAAGGAACTTCAGGAGAAGGTGGCGGCACTGAAGGAAACCCTCAAGGCGACGGAAGCGCAGTTGAACGGATTTGATGGAAGAACCGAGCGCGCGGCGGAAGCCCTCGTGATGTTCATGGGAATGTTCACGGATTCTTCCGAGCAGCAATGCTTGGACTTCCTGTATTCCAGGTTCGGCGTCAAGCCGCGCCGCACGGGCGAGGCTGGCAGCGGCCCTAAGGTGAAGGCGTCGGAAGAAGAGAAGGAAATGGTGCTCGCGCACCTGGACCGCGACGGGCGAACCGTCTCCCAGATCGTTGCTGAGATCAACGAAGAAATCGAGAAGGCCAACAAGAAGGCCCCGGAAGGGGAAAAGCGGGAACAGATGGATACAAAAGATGCCGCCAGGATTCTCAAGGCAATGATCCAAGACGGCGTTGTGAAAACGTCCGGTCAGAAGCGCGGAACCATGTATCATCTGGAATCTCAGGTGATCGACGACGAGATGGACGAAGACGAGGAGTCGGAGTCCTGACCACATCATCCCACCTTCCCCCTAGCTCCCCCACATAATTCCTAAACAAAAGCGATAGCGGTTTATCTAAACGATAGGCCGCTTTCGCTATTTAATCCCTCGATATATTTAGCCTTCCGCCAGGGTGCTAGGGCTCGCCCTGACCTAGCTCCAGACATGGCCATTGCCGGCACGTAACGGCCCCTAGAACGCTCCTCAGACCTTCCTGGCTACCCACCTAGCTCGAACCACTGCCAAGCGTTCCTAGAGCCTGCTAGGCACCACTGTGCATTAGCGACGCTGCACCTACACTCTACCACAACAGGTGACTGTTAAATAGTTGTTGACCTGGGGAAGCGGTAACGATAGGGTAAGCGTTACCATCCCGTTCCCACCTGGGGGCGGTTCTAGAGGCAACCAGGGCGGTTCTAGAGGCAACCAGGGCGGTTCTAGAGGCAACCAGGGCAGCACCAGGAACAGGCTAATAAAATGAAGAACCAAAAAGAACGCTGTCTAATTATGAAAATGGACAAAGAAAAAGTAATCAAACAGTTTCTCTATGAGACTTGCGACAAAAAAACTCTAGAAGAAAACATTGATCTTTTTCTGAACGTTATTCCCAACGCTTCTGAGAGAGAAACAATAGATTTTCTGAAAAGAAGATTTTGTTTCGCCGAATGGTTAACTGAACAGATTGAAAGGATGTAAGATGCGTTTTTTCATCAAAATCGATATTGGTAATGAAGCAATGGATAGTCATGAAGACCTGTCTGTTGCAATCAAAAAGGTAGCAAATCGTATTGGAACCGGACTATATAACGTTCACCCGGACAACGAATATCAGGTAACAATCACTGATGCCAATGGTAATTCCGTTGGCAAATGGGGTTTCAAAAAAGATTAACATAACGCACAAATAGCACCAGCCCTGCTCTGAAATAAGGCAGGGCTTAAGGCGTTAGGAGGATATGAAAATGAAGAACAGAAAAGAACGATGTGTTATTGTTGAGGAACCTGATAACAAGGTGGAAATTGATTTCATTTCCGCCCATGCAAACGTTACGATAACAATCGAGAACGGATGCATGAATATCAACGCAAGACTCTTTCCTAGCGAGGAATCATATACCTGGGTAGAGGAGGATATTTCGTGGGAATTGCCTAAGCCGGACAAGGATTAGGCTTTTTAAATCAAAAGCCTCGCCCCGTTCTGAAATAAGACGGGGCTTGAGGCGTTGGAGGACACAAATGAAAAAAGAAGAAGCAAAAATAATTGCGAAAGCAATTATTTCACTAATTCAAGAGAACGACCTACCCAATTACACAATGGGAGCAAGGGGAGGAAGAGGAAAAACATCTGAAGCAAAAAGAAGACTAAGACAAAAATTGACAAAAATTCTAACAACAAAAACAACAGAAATAAAACAATATAGCACAAACCAGGACAATTCCTGGCGAGTATGGTAAAAATAAGGCGTCAGAAAGGATATGAAAATGTTTTATGATAACGACGAATCAGAAGATGAGGAAGATATCGAAAGAGAAAATTACAACGAAGACGATCGTTCGGAATTCGAGCATCCGTATTCCAATTCGGCATTGCGTAAAGCAACTGCTAACAATCCTCGCATTTACCCCTGTCCCACCTGCAAACAGCCTAATAGGCTGACTCCTAAAGATATCGCACTTGGATATCAGTGCGACGAGTGTGCAGACCGTGCCGAGAATGGATGTTTTTGAAATGAAAACTTACAAAGTAATTCGTTTCTACGCCAGCGGACGCAAAGTAATTCTCAAGCGTGGAATCTCACTTGAAGATGCTCAAAAACACTGCAATAGTCCTGAAACATCATCAAAAACAGCGACTAGCAGACTCGCAATTCGTCGCACCAGGATGAATGGAGCCTGGTTTGACGACTATACCGCTGAATAATCCAATTCAATAATAGCCCGGCCCCGCTCTGAAATAAGGCGGGGCTTGAGGCGTTAGAGAGGATATGAAAATGGCTACCAATAATAAAATTGCTCAAACAATCATCAAAAAATTCTGCAAAGAGAGCAGCTTTGAGCTAGAAAACTACGTAGAAGTAATGATCTATCGAACTATGGATTTGTTTCCTGACGCAAACGAAGAAACAATCGAAAAAATAATTGTTCCCAGAATTAGAACAAGCAAATATGCTTCTTTGTTGTGGTAAATACACAACTTATAGCTTCGCCACGTTCTGAAATAAGGCGGGGCTTGAGGCGTTAAGGAGACTCGATAAATGAGTGAGCTACAATCAATCATTGAACGTGTAAAAAAGCTACTCGCGCTAGGGGAATCTGACAATCCAAATGAGGCGCAGAATGCTATGTCTGCGGCTCATTCTCTTATGCAGAAATATCGTATCTCCATGACTGAAATGGAGATGAAGACTGGAATCAAAGAAGAGATTATTAATGACAAAGATAATCCTGTATTCGTCGCCGGGCGGGTTCCGGGTTGGCGTAGCCAGCTATTGGGAACAATTGCACAGCATTGCGGCTGTGCTGCTTACAAAAACAGAAAATACAAGGGTGACACTTCGCTTCATTTGGTTGGACGTGAAAGCGATATCAGCATAGCTAAGTGTATGTTTGATTACGCTTCTAAAGAGCTAATCAGGATGGCTGACAGATACTGCAAGAATAAGGGACATAGATACTATGACTCTTGGTTCTTGGGAGCCATTTACGGAATCGATCAGAAACTCAAAGAGGCAGAAAAGAATATTGCAGAGGAATGCAAGACTTCCGCGATTGTTCTAATAAACAATCGACATCAGGAAGCCAATGATTTCATGCACGGAGACATGAAAATGAAAAATCCAGCAAAATGTAACTCACACATTGACGGAAATGCATTCAATGCGGGACACTTTGTTGGCAAGAATGATATTGATCTCGACGTAGGAAGAAAAATCGAAGGATAAGGAGAACAAAGATGAATTACAAGCAACTGAAAGCACTTGCGGAGAGCTACAATTGCACACTCAAGGCTCTTGCGAAACAAGTTCAATACGAGGGAGAAAAATACTTCTTCGTTCTCAAAGCAGATGATGAAGACGAAGCAGATGACTTCGTGAATGATGATCGTAATGATATTCAATCAGTGGCTCACGTTATTGAGAAGCCCATTGTAACCTACTATCTGAATATTTATACTCGCAATTGTCCTAACTGCGGTGTTGACTACTACGGCAAAGAGGAGTATCATCGCTGTCATTGATTACTAATTCGCTATTCCAGCCCCGCTCTGGAATATGACGGAGATTGAATTTAATTATGGACTACACAAAAGACGAACTCCGACGCATTATCAATAGACAAAAGAGAATTATTTCTAGATATCAAAAAGTACTATCAGAACTAACTAGAATGAATGGTGTTGGATATGATTGTCCAGCATCAGGAAGTCTAACTTATTTAGACCCTGGCACTATGACTTTCACTTCTAATTCAGAAAATGCAGTGAGTGAACTCGCTGCAAAACTTAGTAATCTTGGATACGATGTAACAATCAAAGAAGTGCAAGGTGGTCTTCACAGATTTGAACTTACAATAAAGTTTTAGCACAAAGGGGCCGAATTGGTTTCGACGGTGATTCTAAGGCTTTCATGCAGGCAAGTAGAGGATGATCTACTGTAAAATCATTCAAAAAGAAAAGCGAACGATAACGCTTTCCTCGCTGCTGCCAACGGCTGATTAGCGAGCATTCTCTCTTTGAGATATTCTTGGTAATTGAGAGAGTGTGAACCACTAAGAATAGGAATTGATTATTGTTGGTTTTAGTCAATTCCGAAATTTAAACCAAATAGAGTTTGTGGCTCAATAAAACACTAACCCGTCAGAGGGTTAATTCTGACTAAGCCTGTGAATGAATGAAAGAGATAAAATTGCCGGACCCCGGTTCGATACCGGGCGGCTCCACTAAATAATCTTCTCCACAAGGAGAAGAATCAAAGACGCTAGTCAATTACAGGAGTCAGTACAATGTCTAAAAAAACAATAGTAAAGAATGCAGCACCAGATTCAAACTACATACAAATCAAAACTACAGATGGAACTTTGATAGATGTAACATTGGACGAATACGGTATCGTTCATGTTTATGTAAAAGATAAAGCAGGTAATATATGGGATGAAGTTATTGGCGAAGATGAGTGAAGAAAAATAATCTTCTCTTCTCAAACAAGAGAAGTGGTGAAGGTACAAAATGTATATTTTTGAATCATTTCTATTTTCATATGCTCAAAAATATGAATATGAAAAGCATGAAAGAGACATAGTATTCTTCTACGATTGCAAACTAAAAACAGATTTTGGAGAAATATTTAGAAAAGGAGATAGAGTAAATTTGATAGAAATAAACTATTCAGATAAATTGATTATAATACAAGAAGATGACTATGGTCCACCTGTTGTATTTAAGTTTTCAATCAAAAGTGGAAATGTTGTTGAAATAAGATATGGAAGAAAAAATGTAGTCATAACTGAAACAATAATTCATACATAAATCTTCTCTTCTCAAACAAGAGAAGTGGTGGAGGCGCTATTTTGAGAGAATCGAAATAGCCCCAACTGGAATTTCCGGCGAGCCTTTTCCAGTATAAACAAATAAGGCTCGCCCTATCTTTATCCAGAATCCTTCCCTCGCCCCCTCTGCTTGATACTCAATACAGTTCTGTAAAGCACTTTAGAGACACCTTCACGGTTGCAGACCAGGAACCGAAGCAGGTGCCGAAAACACCAGTGTTTACAGCAACTTACAGAATATGATCCGAGTGTCGCACTACACGCTTGACGGGTGTACAACTGTTTATGTAACACTAAACACTCGCAGGGAGGAACGGTTCACTCCCCCAAGGTGGATCGGTTCTCAACATATCAAACATATTTACGTATTGAATCTCAAAAAGACGGAGGAAAACATGTCTTGGGAAAGTGCTAGTCAGACTGCGGAAAAAGCAGCAAAAAACGGAGGAATTTTCGCTCGTTTGGAGAACGACGGTGATAGAATCATTGTCGCTTTTCTTGGAGAACCTGAAGCAAAAGAAGTCCATTGGATTGGTGAAGGAACAGAGATTTGTTCCGGTGAAGGATGCAAACACTGTAAACGCGGAGATGAGCCCGGCGCAAGATTCTCTATCAACGTTTATGTGAAATCAAGAGCATCAAAAGGCGAAGATTTGGAAGAAGTAGGTAAAGTCCAAATCTTTGAACAAGGTGTTCGCTGGTTTAGAGACGTTGAAGCTGTTAAAGCAAAATACGGTCTTGAAAAATGGTGGTTTGAAATCGAGCGCAAGGGCAAGGCTGGAAGCAAAAAGACAAAGTATTCAGTTTTGCCTGAAGAAAAATTCACAGACGAAGAAAAGAAAATGCTAGCAGCGGTGGAATTGAATGATCTAAGCAATCCACGCAGCGATGATGATGATGACAATGATGACGATGATGACGATGATACTCCAAAGAAAAAAGCAGATAAAAAAGTCGTCCCAATCAAATCAAAATCAGACGGACCAATGGATGCTGACGATGTGGCTGAAATCGTCAAAAAGATGCAGAATCAGCCAAAAGATCAGTTGAAGATTTTCCTTGAAAAGTTTGGAGTAAAGCGGTTCAAGGATCTTAAAGCTTCCCAAAAGAATGATGTCTTTGCATTCATTAAAAATCTTGAGGGACCACCAAGTGAGTCCGAAGATGAGGAAGATCCATTCTCCTGAAATAAACTAGCAAAGATAAAAGAGACGCCTGTTTACGACAATAAATCACCCGTGAGCAGGCGTCTCTTTTCATCCATGTACAACATATTTGAAATTACAATATATGATGAATGTTAAAGCATTAGTATCTGGCGAAATTATTATCAAGGACTTACCTGAAAAGGTAATCTGTACTATTCGAGAACTACTATCTTATGACAACCCTAATTATGCAAATGCAAAGCGATTCAGTAAAAATGGATATGTAGGTAAGAATATACCTCAAATAATACAATGTGCAAAACTTGATAAATTCAGATACTTGCACATTCCACGAGGTACTATTCAGATAATCAAACCTATTCTTGAACAAAATGGAATTAATCTAGATATTATTGATGGTCGTTCTGTTGGTAAGCCAATAAAATGTAATGCCATATTGGGTCTTAGACCATATCAAAAGATTGCTCAATTCAATGGAGTAAAAAAGGTTCAAGGTGTCATCCTTTTACCTTGTGGTGGTGGTAAAACTGTCATTGGTATATCTATTATTGGTAAATTAAAAAGATCAACCCTTGTTGTAGTTCACACCAAAGACCTTAGAGATCAGTGGATTGAATCACTTATCAATAAAATTGGAGTCGATCCTAACGATATAGGTCAGATTGGCGACGGAATTACCGATATCAAACCTGTTACTGTGGCAATTGTTGATAGTTTACTATCTGTTATTAAGAGTGATAAGAAGCTAAAGCTTGAACTCAAAAAGTTTGGAATATGTATTGTTGACGAAGCTCACCATGTTCCATCTAATACTTTCCAATCAGTATTACCTTATTTACCCGCCAAGTGGCGCATTGGTCTTACAGCTACTCCAGAGAGAGAAGATGGACAAACTAAATTAATGTATTGGACAATGGGTAGTGAGATATTCTCATATGAGTTAGATCAACTGGTTCAAGAAGGATATCTTATTAGAGCAACTATTGTACCAATAGAAACAAATTTTGAATATTCACCAGAAATTGGTTCAACTAGTTCAGAATATATCCACCAATTATCCAATGCGCTTATTCATGATGAAAGCCGAAATGGCATTATTGTTGGTTTAGCAATTCGCGAAGCTTTACGTGGCGAAAGCGTATTAATTCTATCCAATCGACGAGATCATTGTAAATTGCTAAATCAGCTAATATCAAGAGATCGTCGAATTTCCAGTTTTGCCTTAACTGGACAAGTTGCTAAAAAAACTAGGCAGAAAGTATTAGCAGATTTTCGTGCCGGTAAAATTCATTGCTTAATTGCTACCTCTCTAGCTGACGAAGGATTAGATGTTCCTCAGTTATCTAGACTCATATTAGCATTACCTGGAAAAGCCAAAGGTCGAACAACTCAGCGTGTTGGTAGAGTTATGCGACCAGGAAAAGAGAAAACATCTATCGTTTATGATATTGTAGATGCAAAAATACCAACATTATTGACTCGATTTATGCAGAGAAAACGCATCTACAGATCGATTAATGCTGTGATCACACCTAATAAAAAAGTTGTGATGAATAATAACTGAAAACTCAACCGAGTATATTTCCAATGGCTGAAGTTTCAGAAAAATTCAAACAATTTGTTGATGAAGTAAGAAATAAATGCTCAATTGTAGATATCATAGGTGAAGATACCAAATTAGAATCAAAAGGCAGGGCATTCTTTTGTACACCTAACCCACTACGGGTTGAGAATGATCCTAGTTTTGCAGTCTATCCTGAGACAGAATCATGGTATGATTATGGTATCGGTGAAGGTGGCGATGTATTTTACTATATCCAAAAGAAGCACAATTGTGAATTTGTTGAAGCTGTAAAGATACTTGCAGAAAAAATCGGTATGCCTCCCTATTGGGGAGATGACGCGACCGACGAAGAACATCAAAAACAAACAGAATTCTATCAAGAACGAAGAGAAATCGAACGTATTCTCACTCTCGCAACAGCTTTTTATCACAGAAAGCTAAACGATGAGATAAAAGAAGAATATTATCACAAAAAATATGGTTTCACAGACGAAACCATCAATGAATTACAACTAGGTTGGGCTGTAGAGGGGCTTTATGAAGAACTTCTACAATTGGGCATTGATAAAAAGACCTTATTGAAGACAGGTCTTTTTGTCAAGACTAAGAATGGCGCAATCAAGGACTTTTTTACAAATCGTCTATTCTTCCCATATTGGTATCGTGGTAGAGTTGTATATGCAATTGGCAGAAGAACTGATTATAGCAGTAATGAACCTTGGGATCAGGCTAAATACAAGAAGCTATTAACCAATAGCGAAAATCATCCATACGTATCAGAAACCGTATCAAACGAGTGGTTTTACAATGAAGATTGTGTTGTAAAAGGCGCAAAACGAGCAATCATAACCGAGGGTGTAACTGACTGCATATCAGCTAGGCAAGCTGGTTTTATATGTATTTCACCAGTTACGACTAGATTTAGGGAAAAAGATATCCCTAAATTGCTTTCTATTTGTGCCAAAGTAGAACAAATTATCATTTGTAATGATGCTGATGTTCTACCTGATGGAACCAAGCCAGGGGAGCTAGGTGCTCAAAAAACAGCACTAGCTTTATACAAAGAAAACAAAGACGTAAGAATAGCTTATCTTCCAAAACCAGAAGATGTAGCTAAAATAGATGTCAACGAATTTCTTCTAACTCACACCCCAGCAGAGCTAGAAGAAGTATTCAATACAGCAATCATATATCCTGAGTTTCTGATTAATAAAATTGAGGAAAATATCTCAATTCAGAAACAGAGTGAAATATATGAACAAATCTGTGAACTAATCTGTGGTAGGTCCGAATTAGAAATAGAAAGATTTGCTAAGAGTGTAGCAGATAAATTAAAGCTACCTAAAGGCCAAGTTAAGGCAGCTATTGCTAAAGCAAAAAAGCGTCAAGAAGACGAATCAAAAAAACAAGCCAAGGACAAAGAAACAGAAGATAAGAAAAAGCGTCGTAAGGCAGAGATCGACGAACAGATCAGAGGTAAGATTTATAGTGATATCGATTTCTACTATGTAAACTACACCAAAAATAACCAAGAATTCACTGATATTATATCATCTTTCAAAATAAATACCAAGTACAAAATTAAACTAGAAAAAGGTATTGTACTTCTCGCTGGAGATATTATCTCCAACAACGATAAAACCATAGAAAACTTTGTATTTCCAAAAAATTGTTGGATTGGAAAGAAAGAGTTTATTAAATCATTGCCAGATCCAGACCTAATGTGGACCGGATCTGATGATAATGTGCAGTACCTTATGCAATCGTTAGCTAGTGCTGACGTTCCGGTCTATAAGGGGACCGAAAATATCGGCTATTATGAAGATAGTGATGGAAAAAGGTGGGTTTGTTCTAGTGCTGTTATAGACGAAAACGGCATCATGGAAAATCCAAATATTACTTATGCCGGAAACTATATATCTCTAGATGGAAGATTGCAATATACTAAAGCTTCCAACGAAGAGGTAAAAGCAATAGCATCAAGTATATTACCAAGACTGATGGATATAAATAATCCATCAGTAATTATGCCTATTATTGGATGGTGTTTTTCTACACCTTTCAAGCCAAGAATTCAAAAAATATTAGGACATTTTCCAATATTGATGGTTTGGGGTACACACGGTTCTGGCAAAACATCAATTATTAGGGATGTATTTTGGCCGTTGTTCGGTGTTAATAAGAAAAACGATCCTTACTCTGTCACAGAAACAGACTTTGCAATGATGAAATTGCAATCTTCTACAAATTCATTATTTGTGTTCTTAGACGAATACAGACCAAATGATATGGGGAAAATTAAAGTCGAAAAACTACACAGAGCAATGCGCCGTGCCTATGGTGGTGAAACAGAGGAAAGAGGAAGAACAGATTTAAGTGTAGTAACATTTAAACTAGAAGCTCCGATTGTCTTAGCTGGTGAAACTAAACCAGAAAGCGATTCGGCACTTATGGAACGAATGATCTGTGTTCACCCTGACAAAAATTCTATTAATAACGAAAAAATGAGAGAAGCATTCTCTTCAATAAAATCTATCTCTATGTCTAGCCTTTCTACTGAAATAATCAGATATTCACTAGCTAAGAATGATGAACAGATAATAGAAGATATGAAAAAAGCTAGAAAAATAGCTGAGAGAGAAATGTCCAAATCTAAAGGATCCGTTCCAATCAGATGCATGGACAACATAACAGTTATAACATTTGGTCTTATACAGTTTGATCAAATCTGTGAACAGCTTGGTATATCAGTTAATCAGGATAGAGACATTTCCGAAGTTTATCAAACGATGAAAAATGAATTGCTTCATGGTGAAGACAATGTGAAGGATTCGTTTGACAAATTCTTAGAAGCTCTATCAATATATGCACAGTGTGGACTCATCGTTGAGAACACACATTATGCATACGTTGATGGAACGCTTAATATATCTCTACCATTATGTTATCACGTATATTTAACGGAAAGAAGAAGGGCGGGCTTAGATGATGAAACTAACGGAGTAAATGCTCTAAAAACAATGGCAAAAGAAAATATATCTAGAGGCGGATACGTTCTAGAGATAGGAAAACAAGTATCTATGAAGGAAGGAAAAATAAGATGCATTTGTATCGATCCAGACAAGGTTCCTAGTGTGTTTGAATTTGAAAGATTTCCAATGGCTAAAAATAGAGGATGGGGAGGAGCTAGACATTTTACATCAGAAGAGAATTAGAATGAAATTATCCAATAAAATAAATCATTTAGCACCCTCCTGCACTCGTGAATCCACTATTGGAGGATCGACCTGGAATCAAGTGCTCAGTTCGTATGTGCTTGAAATTTGTTCGGAATCTGAATTTGTGTCTCTGTTGCCTATTCGTGATTTTGAAAATAACTCAACAGCCACGGGTACTTGGAGCAAGTACTCAGATCAGATCAGTCTTTTCTTCAATTTAATTAGGTACTTGCGGGTTCGATGGAGCAAGTGCTCAGCAAGAGCACAGCAAGTGCTCAGTGGCAAGTCTCTGAAATCAAAGGGAAAAGTGGTCAAGTTCTCAGTTTTTGGCCATTTTGAATTTGTAGACACCTATACGCGCGTGTCGCGCGCACACGCGCGAGGGGGATAAATGGGATACGCGCGTAGGGGACAAAATCTGTGAGGCTTAAGCGTCTATAGGGGTGTCTATTTTTTTTTTGCTGAGAACTTGAGAACTTGAACACTTTGCTCAATAATATCGGACACTTGCGTGGAACAGGGGGGTGTGCTGGGGTGTGCTTTTGAAAAAAGTATCTGAGAACTTGCCCCCCAAAATGACATTTTTGCGTTGCGAAAGACACGTCTTTTTCCATGTTGGCAGATTCTCCATGTTCCGCCATGTACTTAAGTCTATGGCCACTAACTCTAAGAACATAGGACTCTATACATAGAGTTTTGTGCAGTGCAGCAATTTTTGACGATATACGTAGTATCACCTTGTAAGTTATTGAAATGGTTGATGAATTAGACCTGTCACGATTAAAATTCCCCACACATGCAGGAAAACATCTGTGAATGGTTCTTGCATGTCGAAAACCTGTCACGATTGGGAATAAATCATGGGCATTTTAGATAAGTACACGAAGATTTCATGTTCAAAGTATGAACAAAAGTCTGATACTGATAAAAGGTGCGCTCACTACGGCAAAGGTGGAACTTGTAAATTACCAGATGAATTAATGTGCGTAGAATGGATGAAGTTGAATGGTAATAAAAATAAGGCTGAAAGTGAAAAAATTGAATTAGAGATTCCATCAGATCAGCAAGTGGAAAGTAATCTCAAACAGGATAGACCTAGAGTTGTCATTGCCAGAGGTAAAGGACAAAAATACACAGAACCTTATGTGATGACAGAAGAAGAAATTAGCAATCTGAAACTAAAAGGAATGGAGATTAGATTATCTGCTCAAGAGTTTGATGAAGACCTATACATCGTACCCCAAGCAACAGATCAGAAAGATATTAGATTGGAATTGACATATGAAGAAACAGCAACCCTGTGTACAATGATGTCAATTTTTCCAGATAGTAAGATTGTTAGAGTTAAACGAGCCAAGAAATCATCAGACGAATAACTGATTGGGGTACAAAATGGCTAATTCATTCAAAAATGAAATGATCTCCGTTTCTCGAATCAAGCGTTATGAGCAATGCCCACTAGCATTCAAGTTGCACTATATTGATAAGAAAAAGGGAGAATATAGTCAGACTCTAGTATTTGGCTCACTATTACATGCCGTGCTAGAAAATCTATATAAGTGGGCAAAAGAGGAGGAATTTAGTGGATTCATTGATCCTAAGCAAATTCATGAAGAATATGATAGACAATGGAAGCAATTCAATATTGTTGGGCTAGACGAGTATAATGAAGGACTGGAAATAATAACTGATTACCTGAAAGGAACAGAGATAGATTGTTACGATATATTGGATATTGAGCACGAATTCACAGTAGAAATTAATGATTATACATTCAATGGCAAAATAGACTTGGTGCTGAAAGTAAATGATAACACGATTAGAATAATTGATTACAAATCAAATCGTCAATTGTTTACTCAAAGTGAAATAGATTCGGACTTACAGTTGAGTATATACAACATTATTGCAAGAGATACTTGGAAATGGGTTAAGAATGTTGAGTTAGAATTTCATATGCTTAGGCATAACAGGATTCAGAAACCATCCAAGCCTAGAACCAAGGAAGAATGTGAGAATGCAATCAGGTATATGATTGCTATAGCAAAACGTACTGAGGATAAGAATACCAAGTTTGAAGCTAGATTAAATAGTTTTTGCAGTTATTGTGATCAATGTAATAACTGTGAAGAGTTTATTAAGGTAGCATCTTGCAATTTTTCAGTTGCACAAACAAAAACAGTTCAATTGAATAGTAGCCTTGAGGATCTTTCAAATTATAGGGAAAATTTGAATTCGATAGTTTCAATTCTGTACAAGAAAAAGAAGGATTTGGATGATTTGCTTAAGACAAAACTCGAACA
Organism: uncultured Saprospiraceae bacterium; assembly: GCA_964525915.1. GTDB lineage: Bacteria > Bacteroidota > Bacteroidia > Chitinophagales > Saprospiraceae > Parvibacillus. The sequence goes on from CAZGKN010000001.1 coordinate 38,229, forward strand.
CGAAAAAGACGTTGTAGTAGGTGATCTAACATATTATGTGAGTGAACCAGAGTCAAGTTATTATAGGACGGATGAATTAGTTAGTGTACTTGAGAAGTTTGGAGCTAAACGTGAAGATGCATTGCTTGCTATTAGCACTGTGAATAAAGAGAAGCTGAAGAGATTTATTGAAAGTCTAAGAAAAGACCTAGATCCATCAAAGAGAGCAAAATTGACCGCAGCAATAGCCGGTGTAGAGAATACATCAGTTGATTCACCAAGATTGAATGTTAGAAAGAATAAATTAAAGGTGGATCTAGGTAGACCAGTTGGTAAATTTGATCATAAGCCAAATAAGAAAAGGTATTAATTATGAAAAGTTATGATTACTTTGCTTCAAAGATAAAAGAGGGAAGACTAAGAAAAGATATAGGATTACGTGAATTAGCTAGAAAGCTCGATGTTTCAGCATCTTATATCTTTGTTCTGGAATCTGGTTCATGCAGACCATCCGTTGACATAATTGTCAAATTATGTCGATTGTTAAGTATAGATGCAGATGAGTTAATGATCTCAATAGGTAAGGTGCCACCAGACGTGTTGGATTATATTGTCAAAAATCCAAAGGTTCTCAAGAAACTACGTAAGGAAATGCGTACTAGTAGGAAGGTTGTAGAAATAGGTGGGAACTGTTCGGAAGGTACTTGACCACAGTTGCAGTACAGGCGACAATCGCTCCAACCAAGACAGGATTTCAACAATGTTCTCGATCAAAAAAGATGAACTATTATCAGCATTAACTGTCACAAACAGTGTAATAGCAGAGAAAAGTTCAACAATTCCATTGCTATGCAATGTTTTGATCAGAATAACGGATAAGACCGCATATTTCACAGCAAGTGATTCTGTTACATCGGTAATCGTTAGACGTAAATGTGAAGAATCAACAAATTGTGTAATATGTATTCCAGCGAGAGAATTATTTGATCGAGTCAGAAAGATGCCAAATGGGTCTATAGTATCTATAGATGATGATGGTAGAATAGTTTGCGATAAATCCAATGTTAAGCATAAGTTGCCAACATTGGAGCCTAGTATATTTCCAAAGATAGCATTCGATAAATCTAAGAACCCAAATCCAGATGTAATTGTTGAATCTGAATTGTTAGATTTGCTTATCTCGAAGATTTGGTTTTCTGTAGATAATGATTCTAGTAGACCAAGTACAAATAATGCTTATTTGTTTTTTAACGGCGAGACAGCAAAGATTATAGCATTTGATGGATATAGGCTTATTTCAATGGAAAAACCGACAGAGTGTCGGTACTCTAGCGTATTCATACCATATAAGTCCGTTATGTTTATTAGAAAGTGGCTCGGAAAAGAGAAATCTGGTAAAATTAGTTTGTATAAGGAACAAAATGGCTATTGTCATATGAAGCTAAACGAAACAATATATAGCTTTTTGACAATGAATGTAGACGTTCCAGATTTTGATAAGATATTTACAATTAATTATACGAACTATGTCGTATTAAAGAAAGAGGAACTAATAGAGTCAATAGGTTCAGCAAACCTATCTGATGATAAAATCAAGTTTTCATTTGATAAGTCTAATTTGAAATATATGAAGTGTAAAATACTGGCAACAGATGGTGCTGGTAAAATAACAGAAGATATTTTGGATTGTGTTATACATGGTAATGTTACAGAATTTAAGATAAACTCAAAATTCATGCTAGAACCATTGGTGAATTTTAAGTCAGATTTCATTAGGATAGAAGTTGGGGGCAGTCCATCGGATCCAATTATGTTAGTGGAAGAAAAGTACCGTATAATTATTGCCCCAATGAGTCTATAATGAGTGCTACAAATCGTGGAAGTAAGAGAGTAGAGAATGATTATTACAGCACACCACCATGGGCAGCGGACATCATACTTCCACATTTAAATATTGATATAAATAGTGACAGAGGTATCCTTAGTCCAGCAGCGGGTAAGGGTGAGATAATTACCAGATTGGTGAATAAATTTGGATTCAATTCAATTTTTGTTGAAGGCTTAGAGATTGATCCAGAAAGAGCATCAGAAGCACAAAAATGTTGTATTGGTGCTGTACTATGCTGTGATGCTATTCAGCAAATGAAGACTTGGGGAACTAGAACAGACCTTCAACTAATAATTGATAATCCACCATATGTACTAGTTGATGAATATGCCAAATCGTGTCTTGAACTGGCTGCTTTTGGTAAAAAAGAATATAACAATACAACTGTTGCTCTTTTGACTAATATTTCGTTTCTATTTGGTATAGCTCGTCATAAATTCTGGAAACAATATCCTGCTGATTTATATTTATTACCCAGACGGCCATCCTTCTTTTCAAAGTGGGTGTGGAGTGATAAAAAGAAGAAAATGGTAAAGGTTAGTAATGATGCTACTAATTATGCATGGGTAGTCTGGAATGGAAATTCGAGTGGAAAATGGATAAGATTGGACATATAAAGTGAGGTAGCAAAATGGGTTTTGGTGGAAAGGTAGATTTAGGCAAAAACCATAGCTTAAATATGGAAAAAGTAAGATCATTTGCTGAAATCATAGCAGAGGAGATGAAAAATAAGTACAATATAGATTGGAAATGGGAAAATAACTCAATTATCTTTAGAGCAAATTCTGGAGCAGCTAAAGGGATTAGTGGTAAACTTGATATATCAACAAGTAGAGTAAATATACTAATACACTTGCCTATTTTACTTTACGCTTTAAGAGATCAGGTTGAGAAAAGCGTAAATGAAAAGATGACAGAGTTGTTTGGTTGATATGAGGGGTAAATTAATATGGAAATCAAAGAAGAAATTGTCAGGGTAATCACAAAAGACGGAGCTACCTATGTATTAGGTGCTCCACTGCCACAGCCTGTTGGTCAAGATCCAGAGCCTGTATCTGTAATCTATATTGAGTTGTCATATAGCCCAGATGAAGGTGAAGACATCTTCCGCATATTCTGTAAGCCAGACGAGGGTTCACACTATGAAAGAGAAGGATTGATGGTAATTACATCAGTCCCATATAGTGAAGTAACTAGATGGGATTCGGTTACCAATCAGGAAGAAACAATTCAAGCTATTAATGACTACAGATTAGGTGTGGAAGAAGACGAAGAATCGTCAGAGTCAGATACCGAAACAGAATCAGATGATAACTCAGATGCTGGAGAAAAAAATGAGCAGAGCAAAGGGATCGAAGAGAACAAAGTCAGGTAGAATATTTGTTACATGTACAATGAGTCCAGATGGATTCGCTAAGTTACATGAATTGATGTTAGCAAGAGGAGCGACTAGTCAAGGTGCAGTGATTGAAGAGGCAATTCATAGGTGGTATGCTGAAGATACGCTTGTAAAGGATATGAAAGAAAGAAAGAATCAAGAAATTCAGCCACCGATTAATCCTATTATTAGGGAGTTACATAGTAGAACATGTCAACCGAAAGAGAAAACAAGCTCTGGGAAAATATCAGAAAATGGTTAGGCAGAATTACCGGAAGGAAACCTCAAGTAATTATTGTAATTGGATTAACTGAGGAAGACTGTCAGTGGGAAATTGATTGGAAAGCATCACATTGGATAGATGACTATAGTGGATCAGAATTACCAGAAGGCGTACAAGCGGCTATAGTCAAAGAGATGATGAAGGACAAACTAGGTGATAAGTTAGGGGATATTGTTGTGAATAAGGGTATTCCAAGCTTGATAAATGCAATAGCAGAGAAGGTTAGGAGATAATCATGCCAGCACCAACACAGGTAATATTCACTTATACAATAGAGAATAAGTATCAGTCACCTGCTCACGTTGAGTCAATAATAACCAACATCGGAGGGACTGGAATACTAGATCAGGATCAAGTAGAGCAGCAAATAAATGCAGATATGTTGATATTCAATAACATAGCTGTAAATAATCCAGATGCAACACATATTGAAGCAGTGTTGACTATGGATCTTCCAACATCATTTACTGATTTGTATCCTGATGTTGATAGTCTAAATGCTATGCTTAGTCAGGTTTTTAAGTCGTATGTCGAATTGAATCTGCCAGCTTTAAGTGTAGAGGAAGTGATAACATACGCATAGTTAGAGGATTTTATAATGAGCCGCCCTAAAAGAACAAATCCAATAACTGCTCCAATGAATAATATTGATGTACCCAGTGCCCCTGGTGATGATGTATCAGTACCAGATGAAGAAACAGAATTACTAGAAGACGATGTTAAAAAACTTGGAGCATTGGATGCTGATTCTGTTCAGCAGAATAGGAATTTACATGTAGCTGTTAAAAGAAAGAAGGAATTGGATTCAAGAGTACCGTGGAATGCGTCTGATCCTATTAAGTACAATATGGCTGCGAAAATGTTCTCAGCCAATGCTAGCGTCTATATTGAAATGGTTAGACCTAGCGAAGCGCACATAGATGTTATACCGCTATCGTCTGTACCTGATTATTCACAATTTGTAAGACTTCTCAAAGATAGATACTGGAGAGGTACTGAAATTACTTACAAATGGGCGATAGTGCAGTATGGTAATATGCATAGAGCAGTAGGACGAGTTACTTTTACTGAAGATCCGTTGATTAAAGCAAAATGGGAATCAATGATTCCTGGTAATAGTTCACAACAATATGGTGCTCATGGTGCTGATTATGGAATGTTAAATTCCAATCATCAAATGGGTTTGCCTAACAATATGCAGGGCATAAATACACCTGTAAATCCTATGATGGGTATGCCAAATCAAAATCCTATGATGGGTATGCCAAATATGATGCAAGGCAATCCCATGAATCAAAATCCTAATCAGTTTCAATCGCCGCAACCACAGCCGCAGCCGCAGCCAGTAGTTGTTCATAATGCTCCAAATGAAGACCATAGAATAGCATGGCTATGGGATTCAATGCGAGATATGAATAATAAGATGAGTGAACTTATTAGTAATGTTGATAAGATATCTAGCAAAACGCAACAAATGTCTTCTCCTAAGATTGTTGTTCAACCTCCGGTTGCACCAATACAGCAATCGCGTTTAGTACGAGAAGATGACGATGAAAATGACGATGATGACAATTATGAACCAAATGATGATACTCCAGATTTGAGTGATATTGATGAGGTAGATGGTTATCCCAGCTTACTTTCATCGGTTGCACCTAAGAAAAAGGCACCAATGAGGCACAATAATCAAAATCCTTATCCAATGCCATATCCATATGCGCCATATCCATATGCGCCATATCCTCCCCCGCCCCCTCCCCCGCCTCCAAATTTGAATTTACAGCAGGCCCCTGTGCAGCAGGCCCATGTGCAGCAGCAATTCTCACAAGTGCCTTTACAGCAAAATATGCAGCAGCAGGCCCCTGTGCAGCAGCAGGCCCCTGTGCAGCAGCAGGCCCCAATGCAGTCTGCGATTCAAAATGAAAATCAGCCTCAACAGGATAATTCAGGTATATTGCAGTTAAGTAAAGAAGTTGGCGCTCTACAGGCTTCTTTTACTGCATTACAGAATTATATCAATTCAATTCAGAATGAACCTAAAAAAGAAGTTCAACAAAATCATGTATTACCGCCACCTCCGCCGCCACCTCCGCCATTAAATCCTCAGAATATGTTTCCTGGTGGAATAGGTTTTCAGGGTAATCAGGCACAACCACCTATGCCACAAATGCAAATGCCTATGCAGCAAATGCCTATGCAAATGCCTATGATGCAATCACCAGTGCAGCAAATGCAGCCGCAAATGCCTATGATGCAAATGCAGCCACAAATGCAGATGCAGGCACCTATGCCGCAAATGCAAATGTCTATTCCTAATTCTGTTTTACAGCCTCCACCACCTTTGCCGCCGCCGCCAAATCATCCTCAATCTCAACAGGTACAAATTCAGGCACAAACACAGCCATCTATTCAGGATCAAGTTTCTCAGATGGTTAATGGTTTGAATGTTTTGAAGAATGCAGCGGCACAACTAGGTCTTTTCCCTAGAACAGAAGGGGATGACGGTGCATTAAAAAAAGAAGAAGAGATGATTGATAAGAAGCCAGAATTAGATGATCTTCCATTCAAGATTGTAGACACACCTGGGTGGCGATTTGCGTATAGCAAAGAAGGCCAGCCAATGGATATGCTTACGAATGCATTTGTTAATGCAGATCATCTTGGGGAAATATTTAAAATACTACAAGATAGATGGCAAACACTAAGACAGGATATGGTAAATCGCGGAGGAGGTACTGATAGACAACAGTCCGAATTGCGTGAAATAAGACAACAAATGTCTGAGCTTATCATGCAGAATAGGGGCCTTAATGACGAATTGGAACGCATGAGACGATATCCAATTCAGACTGTAACTCAACCATCATTTGTTCCTCCAAAACCACCAGAGGTACAAACTCAATCATCTAGATATGGTCAAGTTCAGAGATACAATAATCCTTCTCAGTCTCCACAGATTAGAACAGTTCAAAGACCTAATGTTGAAAATCCTCAACCCCAGTCACAACCACAACAGCCCGCATCAAGCGGTGGATTATTGGGAGCTTTACATAAGGCAAGAGGATAATGTCAATAAAAGAGTTGAGACAATTTGATGACGGATATGTTATCTGGGGAGATTTTCCTAGTGATGATATAATTCGTCTATTAAGACAAGTAGATATTCAACTTGTAATAGTTGATCCAGACTATGACAAGTTAACTGATGAGCAAAATGATATTGAATCGTGTACTCACATGTGCCGATGCATGAAAGCACTAGAAGGGGTTTGTAATAATGGATCATCGGCATACATTTTTGGAGATATCGGTTGTTGTAGCTATAGACCATTTTACAGGTTGATAATTAAACTTGAACACTGTACAAATTGGAGAATGATCAATAAGATAATATGGAAGAAGAGAATACCAAAAATAGAGTTACTAACATACGATGAATGTTATGAAGAAATTGCAGTATTTGTTCTTGGTGACGATATAACAGGAAAAGAACTTAAGCCAAATAAATTCAATACACAGTATCTTGATAAACAAAAGATTAGATTAGGCAAAAGAAACATAGGAGAAAATAGTCTGTGTAAACGTAATAATGTTTGGATAGATATTTCTGAGATGATTAGAAATAAAGTTAGCAAGAAGCAAAAACCTGAAAAATTGATTGAGATACCAATACTAGCTCATACCAGTGAGAATGAGTTTGTATTTGATCCGTTCTCTAGACATGGAACAACAGCTTTTGTTGCAAGAAAAAATAAAAGAAGGTTTGTTGTAATTGAAAAGGAGAAGATTGGTTTTGATATGTGTGTTAATGAATTGATAAAACTAGGTACGAAGTAATTTGACGCTTCTCTTCGGGATCTTCATGGGGTATGCTGCACACTGGTAGCAGTATATGTTGAATTGTATGTTAATGTTATTGAAAATTGGTAAGGGTTATTATTTATGTCATGCAAATGTTGTAAAACATACGGGTTTGGTGTTTGTGAAAATGTAACTAGTTCTCAACCGTTTCACAACCGTTGTGAAAATTGTTGCCCCAATCCTTCCTGTGCGCCTGAGTTTTCATCTTCTGGAAATTTAGGCGTTTCTTCCGACAAGCCACCTGTTCCAAGACCACCAGATATCATACCGGGGGATCCAGCTTTCCCTACGGAAGAACAAGAATATTTCAAAACTGGTGATATCGAACAACAAAATACAACTGAATCTGAGAAAAAATCAGATAGTTCAACAACTAAGGCTATTGCTATAGGTGTTGCGCTAATGCTAACCACAATATTAGTTGTGGCATTAACAACATCAACAGACAAATCAGAATAATGGTATTAATATGTCTGAAATAGTTAATAGCAGTGGTATTCCGTTTATACTATCGTCCCACCCGAGAGGGAGTACTGGATCTAAGAAGAGTTTAACAGAAGTTGTAGAATTCATAGCTAGAGATAGATTAGATCCAAGAACAAGATCATGGACAATACAGAAATTAGTAGAAGCAGGTAATCCAAAATCTGACTATGATAAAGCTAAAGCAATATACGATGTTCTAAAAAAAGAGAAGATATATGTACCAGATCCATTTGATGCAGAATTTATGCAATCAGCAGTATGCACATTAGATAATTGCGGTGGAATAGTTTTTCATGGTGGTGACTGTGATGATTTAGCTATTACATATGGTTCTGCACTGGAATCAATAGGAATACGTGCAGCAGTCATCGGACACAGCTACAGAGAAGATAAAGAAATAGGTCATGTAATTATTGGATTTTGGGATGAAGATAAATCAATCTGGACACCTGTTGACCTTACTATAGATTTACCATTTGGTGAAACACACAAGTACTCTAGGGAAATCTGGTTAGACATACCGAGTGCAAAAACAATTTGTGATTCAGATGCCTGCGATAGAAGAATTATGCCACCAGACATAACTGATATACGAACAAAAGGTGATTTTGTAGGGTTTGTTCCAGAAAATCAACTACAAGCAACTAACTGTAGCATAAAAACAGATTCACAACTATATGTTAAATTGAGTTCAGTTAAGATATTCAGTGTATGTGCAATATTATCAGGTTTAGCTACTGCATATATACTAACTAGGAATAATAGAGGTTAATTATGGAAATCCAAAATAGTGGAACAACTAGTGGCATTATGTCATGGGTTACTGATAAAGTCTATGCACTAGCCGATGGAATTGTTGAACTAGCCGATAATACAAAATCAGAGTGGAAAAAATATTTTATCTCTAATGTTGCCATGTTAAATGATACATGGGATAGTGTTGTAGTTAAGCATTCAAATCTTATTAGGAATAGAGAACTATTGGGCTTTGATAAATTTGATCCACCAACAGAAACCGCGGCAGCAAAATCATCATTATCAGATACTTGGACAGAAGAAGACGAAAAATATCTAATGAAGATATATGATCTGGTTGATAGAATTGTAAAATATGGTTATGATCTTCAGAATAATAAAAGAGATATTGCATGGGATGAAGTTCTAAAAGATGTTGCAATTTTAGGAACACAGGATGAACCTGCTGTGGTTCCAACAAATACTGGTAACTTAGCTGTAGTTAATTGGACAGATAAAGAAGGTTCGAGTGATGTAATCAATACTTCATATATTTCTGGTGCTCCATTAGCCGCTGGAGCTATTATTCTTTACGTGGCAATTACGATAGGTGTAGTTCTAATAGTAATTAAGATTTGTGATACTATTAGAGATCATTTAGCTAGAGCAGAATCTCGTGACATGAGAAGGCAGCAGGATAAAATATATGAAGATGCTCGTAAATCAGGTAAATCTGTTGAAGAATCTGTTAATCTGGCAAAGGGATTAACAGAAGCCACAGCTAACGCAATTGCTTCTCAAGAAAAAGCTAGAGCAGAATTGAGAGGGGCAGGAGCAACTGAAACAGCTTCAACAATTAAAACGGTTGCATGGGCAGCATTTGGTGTAGTGGCTATTGGCGGAACAATTTGGGCTGTAAATAAGTTTTCAAGTAATACACCTTCTTCATCGAGATTACTTACAGCATAATAGGTGGTATTATGTCTGAAGAGAAAGATGTTGTAATCAGTTTCTTTTCTAGTGTACCAAAGGATAAACAGTCATTATTTGGTAGACCTACAAAATTCATTCAGATGCCAAGTCCCCCAAAGGAGGGAAAGCATCCGAATCCATACATGAATTTATTATATCAATATGGCTGGCCACATCCTATTCGTGGTATTATTGCGAATTTAGGTGGTGATATTAAACCACTAAGAATAGCTATCATGGGATTTTCAGAAGGATGCCAGGGAGTTACTGGTATTTTAACTAGTAGAGATGCTGGTTTTATTGATACAGCTATTGCCATTGATGGAATCAGTGGTGGCTTTGTCAATAACAAACCAAACAGAGAAAGAGATAATGTAAAGATTGCAAGTGTTGCACCGTGGATTGAGTTTTGTAAAATTGCATCAATGAGTAGTCCTGATCCTAATGACAGTCCAGATGGTAAATTACCAATTGGCAGAAGAACAGCAATTATTACTCATTCATCAATTGTTCCACCAGTATTTGCTGCGACAAAGTATACTGCAAGAAGAATACTGAACTCATTATTTGGAGAAGATTGGCCAGCAGAGCCAATTCCAGCAGGAATATCTGATGTAGTATATCAGCCAGAATTAGTTCTTAACGGAAATAAGATCAATAATTATCAGAAAACATCATACCCATATGCTCCAATTGATTATGTTTCTCATAAATTGGGTATGTATGTCTATGGTTTTAAGGACTTAGATCCAACAGGGATTAATGATCATATCTATCAAGCAGAACTTGTTCTTCCACAGGTTATTTCAACAATATTGGCACCAAATTGGAACAATGTAGATCCTAAAGTGGCCGCATGTTATGCGCCATCAAGTGCTCCCGGTTATATCGGAATAGTACCCGGTTGTGATCCAAATGCTGGAGTAATTTTACCTCCATCTGTAACAGATCCATCTATACCAGATTCAGAATTACCTGATGGATCATTGAATTATGATAAATGGATTCCAAAATCGGAACGAGATTACGAGTCAAGCAAAAAGAATCCTAATGAGATGTCAACATATATGAAGATATTCTTTTTAGCACTAAGCGGTGCTATGGGATATGCTGGAATTAAAGCCACTCAAGCTATAGTTGAAGATGCAAAATGAGACATCTAATCATAATAGATGGACCTGTTTCAGTTTCATCTTTTAAGAATGTGAAATGGTCAACTCCGGTTGATTTTTTAGCTATTAATCATGGTATTGCTGGTGATGGTAGCAATTGTGCAAGCATATCAAACAAATACTATAACAAACCACCATGTATAGGCTCAGGAGCATTTGCTAATCTTGGAAATAGTTATCCGAAGGATAATATATTAGCAAGAATTGTAGCAGCAAGTGGTCTTAATATAAAGAATTACTCTAGAATTTGTATTGCCGGATTCAGTGCAGCACACGGGCTAAATGACATTATAACTCAAGATGAAGCATCTAGAAAAAAACTAAGTTGTTTGTATGCAATGGATAGTTATTACATAGGTGGTTCACCAGGATTAAAAAAAGGTTACTATGAATTTGGTAAGTTAGCAAAATCTGATTATGACAAGGCATTTATATTGACTACTAGTGATTTTGCTGGTCCTAGTTCAATGCCATATTTGTCTGGTACAGATTCTATTGATCCATTATTATCTAAACTTGATATTTCTACTGAAAAAGAGATTGGTAAGTTGTATAGGAGCGGTAATTGTTTGTACACTAATTATGGTAAAACAATTTCCCATGCGGAACATGCCATTAGGATAGGTCCGATGAATATGGAGAAAATTATATCTCCATGGATGACACAACTTGATGGCAATAGTTCGGTAATTAAACAGAATCTGTTATACACTCCTTCTAGATCAAAGTATGCTATTGGAGCCATTGTTGCAGTAAGCATACTTGCAATAGCTGGTGGAAGCTATTATATTGCAAAAACAATGAATGAATCGGATCGATCATGATATCTGATTTTATGCAAGGTGCGTGTAGTAACATACGTTTTAGATATATCAAAAATGGTTATATAGAGGTTGAAGGAACTGTATCGTATTTTGATTCAAGTAAAGCATTGTATCAGAATAGAATAGTAAGAGTTAAAAAATGGAAAGATTTGATCGATAAGAATGCATCAAAATACGGTATAGCTCCAGCTATTGTTGCTGGATTTATGGCTCAGGAATCTGGTGGAAATGAAAATGCTATAAGCTATGCTAATGCTAGAGGGCTTATGCAAATTACACCAAGAACAGGTGCAGGCTGGGGAAAACAATTTTTAGGTAGAGAAGTTAGTTCCAATGAGCTTATGATACCTGAAATTAACATTGAACTAGGTACAGCAGGACTTGCTAGTATTATGCGTAGTAATGGCGGTAACATTGTGAATACAGCAGCAACATACAATAGTGGAAAAACACGTTGTGGTGTATTCTGTCTTAGGGATAAGGAAACAAAAGAAGTAATACGATGTTGTCAGCCTAGCAGGTGGAATCTTTCTACAGATTGCGGATATATCGACGGTGTGATAAACTGGACAAATACAATGATAAGATCAGGTTATTCCGGGGATGTTATAAAACTCGCGGAAACACCTGTCTGGGCTACTGTGCTGCTACTAACAGGGATGGTGACAACTGGCGCAGTGGTTGGATTTGGAGCTAAAAAAGGCTGGTTTTCGTCCAGTAAAGAGGTTTGATCATGGCTTTTTTAATTCGTGGAGACTTGGTGAAGCTGGAATTAGAGGATGGCGACATTGTAGACGTGCCAGACGACTACGGTTTAGTCCACGATGTTGACGGGAAGTTACTAGATCGTTGTGAACTAGTTATATGTCCTTACAATCTTGGTGGTAAAATAGACGTTCATTTGCCCAAAAATATAAGAAATGCAGCGATATCTTACTTTGGAGACGAGAAAAAACTTGTCAAGGGAAGTGTTGAAATTCCTACTGGCCCATGGCAACATGTTGGGAACGTAGTTTTTATCTATTACGCTAGGCACGGAAAGAGAAAAGGGCTGTATCAGCATCCGTTTGAAACCCCGGTGCCGTTATTCAAAGAACGAAACTCTGATAGCTACAAATTAAAGCTTCCTGATTATTGTGTTATAGATAGTAGAGGTTTTGTTTGGCCATAAAGTAAAATGGAAAAGCTAGACATACAAACAGACCTAACGAATATCGACCTAGACTATGGGATTCGAGAAGCGTTTTCTACCAAATCTAATACACGATTTGTATTTGAACCTGTAAGAGTTAAATCATTTCAAGTAAAGAAATTCGATAAAAAAGAATACGCAAAACATATTCTGAATCTGGTTTCAGTAAATCCTATTTACACGGAAAATGTTGTAGCAAGATTACGTAAAGATGGATTGAATGAAAATCAGATTGTATCGGTGCTTGACTTTGGAATCGAACACTCCTATTTCCTGTTTAATAGTAACAGGACAATGATTAAATCAGCAAGTTTGAATGTTGCGGAAAAGTTACCATACCGCGATAGGAAAAATTTGCCTGAATCAGCCTTTGCGTGGCCTGAAAAGAGAAAATATCCTGTGCATGATCCGTCTCATGCTAGGAATGCAATGGCCAGATTAAGTGCTGCATTCAATAGTGGTAGAATTTCAAAACGTGATTACAATCGAATTCGTAAAAATATTTTGATTGCATATATCAAGTTTGGAATTAGACCACGTAAGGTTTCTTCACCAAGATATGCGCTACCTGCTGGAATTAAGATGGCCGCCGAATAAGTTAAAATCAAACAAATGAGGTAAAAATTCTATCAGCCCGATTGTTTGATATCGTAAGTTTCATATTTATGTGAATAAGGAGATTGTTAACAATGGCAGCTAAAAAAGGTAAGTTAACTAGGGCGGAAAGAGCGGAGATTTCACGTCGAAATCTGCGCAAAGCTTTTCAGGCTCGTGGTGTAAAAGCTACTTTTGAGCCAGCAAGTGAGCCTAAGCGTCGTCGTCGTGCAACCCGTGTAATGTATGAACCTGCGCCAGCATTTGTTTTTGAGCCTGCGCGTGCCAAAAAGGCAACAAAGAAAACAACTGCTAAGAAAACAAAGCGCACTACTATGTCTGCTTCAAAGATTGAGACAATGCGCGCTCTAGGGCGTGAACTACTTAAGTCTGGTAAGACAATTCCAGGTAACATTCTTCCATATATGACTGAGACTGATTATGCTTTAGTTAAGGCAGAAATGTCTAAAGCTACTCCTCTTACTGGTGCTCCTAAACGTAAGCCCGGTCGTCCTAGATTTCCTACGGCTAAGTTAAAGAATCCTAGAAGAGTTAAGAAGCCTACTGGTGCGCCCAAAGGTAAGCCCGGTCGTCCTAGATTCCCTACAGCTCAATTAAAGCACCCTAGAAGGGTGAAGCGGCCCACGGGCGCTCCCCCCGCTCGTCGTGGCCGTCCTAAGCTTCCTACAGCTCAGTTAAAGCATCCTCGCGTTGTGCGTAAATCACCATTCCCAGCCCTACATGGTATTGGTAGGGGAATGGGTAAGGGTATTATTCGTTCTGGTCGATATGGTAATCCTGAAACTGGTGAAGTGATTTCAATTCGTCGTGTTTATTCACGCAAAAACCCAATTTGGGAAACCAAACATCTAGCTGCCGCTGGTGGCGGTCTAATTGTTGGTATCGTTGGTGCTGATTTACTTGATCGTTTTCTTGCCACAATGGCACCTGAAGGATCAAAAGAAGCACTTACCGATGTAAAGGCAATTGCGGCAATTAGATCAAAGGCTAATGCTGTTCGTATGGCAGCAAGTGCTGGCGGCGCAGTAGTTGGTTTTGGTGGCGCATATCTTCTCAGAAATAAATCACCAATGGCCAGTTATGGTCTAGGTGGTTTTGGTCTAGGCTTTGGCGTTAAGTTCTTAACTCAGTTAGTAACTGACGTTCTAATGCCTATCGTTTTCAAGGTTGAAGATAGAGCAGCAGATAATACATCAAATAGACTATACCCTGATAAGCAGGGATATGCTGATATTACTACTACTTCATCAACACCTGCTAAGACTTCAACAGGTACTCAGGCGGGTATTGGTGCTCCTCGTGTTTATCGTTTACCTGCACCTAGTCGCGCAATGAATGCTAAAAGAGTAATGCCTGATTTTGGGCCGGTCGCTCGTAAACCCGTCGGTTCAGTAGGTGGTTGTAATTGTGGTGGAGGAGCTTGTTCATCAAATTCCTGTAGTTATCCATTTCAGAAATATGATGGATCACCTAATGCAGAAATGAGCCCTATTCCACAGCCTATTTTGCAGGGGATTCCACAGCCTGTACCTCCTGTAGTAGTACCAGATCAGGTACCAAATCAAGAACCACAGTTTGTTGCTCCTCAACAGAATTTTGTTGAGCCATCAATTAATGTTGATGTTGCGCCTAACGGAGAAGTTGTTGTCAGTAAATCAAATATTAAATTGGATGACGATAGATTAATAGAAACAGTAAAAGATGCCGGGCAGGTTGTTTTGACAAAGGCTGGTCTGATTAATCTATTAAACAATAAGTCTATGGGTTTAATGGCTGGTACTCGTAGAAGATACAACTGAAGTTAATAGAGTTTTCTAAACTCTTGAGTTCAAATTAGTAGATTGTTTTGGAGGAATTGAAAAATGGCTAATAATATCGCGAATACTTGCAAGGTTCTAGAGGATCTACCTTCTTGCCTTAGTGCTCCGGCTCATGCTGTTCCTACGGTTCAGTATAGACTTCTAAACCTAGATTTACCTTTTGATAAGAGTCAGGTTTCTCTTTTCCAGCAGCAGGATATCAATCTGTTTGCCAGTAATGTTACAGGTACTGATCAGAGCGGTCAGGCTTTTGAAACATCAGATAATCTAATTGCTGATACGTTTTCATTTACAACCCCATTCATTATGATGGGTGTTTGTATTTATGCTTATGGCGAGCCTTTTGGCTTCGCTATGGACGGCAATCAGTTTGGTTCTCAGGCAACTTTAGAAGGTCTTAACGCAATGCCTGGATCGCCAATGCTTCTTAGAAGTGATGCGGCATATTTGGCACAGCTTGGATTGCCTAATCCGTTAGGAGCGAATGACTTTGCCTGTCAGTCACAGCTTGAATACGGTTCAGCGACATGGAAGGCGATTTGGGCCTTCATGAATGCTTATCGTATTATCGTTGAATGCCCCAACACATCATCAGGCGAATACCTGATTAATGAGCTAATTGCTGATATCGGTAACTGCTGCTCACATGCAATTCCAGAAGGTTTTGGCGCTAGCAAGACAAGCTGGATTGCATATGTTCGCTCGGTTAACGAAAGACTTCGTGCAATTAGAACAGGTCAGGGACTTCCTGATCAGACAATTGCTCCATTCCCTGTTAGCACTGGTGATCCTGGTTATTTCTTACCATGTAACTGTGAACAGTCATATAATGATGGTGCAGGTTCAACAGTGACTCCTTATCGTCAGCCTGTTGACTTCGCAGCTTTTGGTCGCGAATTCATTAATCCAACAATCGAGCAGTGGTATCGCATGACCTGCCCGATTCCAATGGATAAAGATACTAAGATCCGTGTGTATCTGCATCGCAATACTGGAAATAATCCTTATCTGGATCGTTTCCTATCTGAAGCTACAATGCAAAAGTGCATGTCACCTATTCCTGGGAATGCTAATACGGTTGAAATGACTGAGGAAGCTGGTGCTCAAGTTCATACTCATGAACCTTCAACATTCACTCGTATTCCAGGTGGTAAGCTGAGAATCGGTGTTGGACTCAAGGGCTTCTTTGTTAAGCCTAGAGTTTGTTCCGAATTGCAGACTGTGCTTGCCTCTGGTTCTGGTTCACTTGGTGGTTGCTCTACTGCCGGTGGTATTGTCCAGGGTCATTGCGCAACAGGTGGTTGCGGCGCACGCTGAATTTAGTTGAAATGAGGTAGAGAATTGTTAATGGGCGGAAGTGGGAGTAAAATCTTGCTTCCGCCCATTGGCGATTTAGCCACTGAATTTTAACCGAATTAGGTTTCATGGAGATTTGATATGGAAAATCTATCCTGGCCGATTAATATGGATTTGGTTCGTAGCATTGCTATGATAAATCCCCGGCTAGCATATATGCTTGTAAGAGGTCATCAATTAGTTCCACGCGCATATAACATTGTTGGAACATTTCAAGCTGTAACAGATGGTCAGACAATTCAAGGTGCATTACAAGAAAGAATGTATCAAGATGCGTGGATTCGAGAATTCAGATATACCATTAAACGTAAAGATTTCATTAATGGTAATGCATACAAGGGCCAATCTGATTATTTCAATATGAAGATGCCATACATTAATGTTGATTTTAGAATTCATGGTGAAGATAAATATCAGTTGACAAATGAATTCACTCCGCTTGAAAATGTTTGTAATGATGCAAGTATTTTTGGTAATGCATGGGTAATTACTAGAGATCAAAATCTGCAAGTTCAGTTTACAAATACTAGAACATTTGCAGGAACGGAAGTTCCTTATGAAGTTACATTAACTATGCTTGTATACGAGCTAAGTGGTTGTAACTTTAGGGCTGTTGACTATACTGAAGCTCTATGTAAACTAAGGCAACTTGGTGTTTGCCCGGAATGCGGAGAAAAGTGATAACATTGGCACAGAGCCTAATTAAAAAGGGCGGGTGAGTCCTAATGCGCTGTGTTGATAGATTATCTAGTTATACTTCGTCAGCGGATCCTGGAATTCAATTTATCGGTGGTGGTCCAACAACTGGTGACATTGGAACCACTGGTATAATTATACCAGCAGATCCTACAGTAAATAATCGTAACAGATACTTGATAAGATTAGCTGGAATTACTATTCCACCTGATTTTACTGCTATTGTTAGAAGTATAAGGCAATATGTTACGATAGGTACAGAGGAATTATTAGGTCAAGAAGGTGGTCAACTATATGTATTTGAGAAGGAGATAGTTTTTCCAACTTGGCGATTTAATGATGGTAATATAGCATGGGGTTTAACAATTGTTCCACCAACAACTGTTTCTCCTATAGCTGCTAATTTACCAATATCTTCAGTTGGACATCCTTCTCCATACATAGAAGATTCATATGGAATAACTCCAGGTATTCTGTACCGTAATTTACCAACATCTGTTGATCCAGTATCTGCTGGATATGTTCCACCATTTAATGGATCATTTCCTGGTACTCCAATTAGTAATTTAGGCATATGGAGGGATTTAAGATACACTTGGTACAATTACAATGATTTAGATTCAAATGGATATGCTGTAAATGGCCCAGGAAATTTATGTTTATGGGCTTCAGTTTATCAGACAAATCCATCGAGAAGATCCCTTCCCCCACTACAGGAGAACGTGCTACCATCCTGGTTGTCGGCGGAAGATCAATTTGTTTATGCATATCAGACTTCAGCAAGATATTGGAGAATAGCTGGAGAATTAATTGTTGATCTAATTCCGAAGGTAAATAATCCAATTTAGTCAATTTGTTTTTTTAGGAGATTTGTAAAATGGCTATCAATGTTACATCTGAAAATCTTATGGCAAATATCAAGGCTTCTATTCCAGAAGCAACCGGAGCAGATGTTAGTTTTCTAAATGCTCCAGCAGATATAATTTGGAACAAGAATTTTGCTAATTATTCAGTAGACCTTTCCGATCCTAAGAAGGTTGTTAAGTTTGTGTATAGTTGGGGTCCATTTAGTGTAATTAATGAATTCCCAACTAATACAATTTTTGTTGGCACTGTTGAAACAACTGTTGAATGGCTAATTGCACTTGTTCAAGATGTTGTGAATGCAGACCTTAGAGCATCTGGTGGTAAAGAGATTCCAATTACTGGCGAATTTGATTGTGCCACTCAGCGTGCTATGGTTATGGAAAAAAGTGGTGCAACAGCTACAAATATGACTGCTGAACCAGTTTTTAATCTTGATGCTGATGTTCTACTCTATACATTAAATCGATCATTAATTTTACGTACTATTATCAATGCTGCTGCTATGCAGAATTCTGTTGTAGTTTCAAATGCTGAAGCAATTGCTGGAACAGGGACATTACCATTTGTTATTTTCCCTGCAACTTCAAAAATGCTTCCAGTATCTACAATGATTACTCCAGAAGCATTTGAATTAATGCAATCAAAGACTGTTGCTGCTGCGGCTAGAGCTACTTGTGGCGCAGCAATGACAGATGAAACAAAGAAAACAGATGATTTGACTAAGGTTAAAGAGGGAGAAGAAGCTGGTGAGAAAAAGACTTCATATCTCTGGCCAGCAGTAGGTGGTATTGCTGTCGGTGCAGTGCTAATTGGTGGTGGATATTTACTCCTTAGAAAGAAGCCTGCTTCAAGTAGTCGTAGTTCTAGCAGGTCATTCTAATATTCTCTTTTCAGAAAAGGAGAATAATGATGAGAAGTATTTTTCCACCTAATGTAGTTTGGGTAAAAGATTACGTGTATGTTGTTCAAGAGGGGGATACACTATCATCTATTACTCAAAAATTGTCTGGCAATAAATCCAGGTATTATGAGCTTGTGGGTGCTAATTCACAAAAACCACAAGCTCAGGCTCCTGGCTTCAGATACAATTTTTTTGCTGAATTAGTGCCTGGAGAAAAATTAAAAATTCCAGGTAATTGGAGATCAGCAAAAGCATCTTATGGTATAAGTGGACCACAAGTACCTCCTGTTGAATTTCCATCAATGTTAGCAGGACCATACGATGGTCTTGTTAATCAGTTTGGTCTATTTTTACCAGTTTTTCAAACGTGGTACAATACCAATGCTACGGCATATGGTCTTCCAGCATTAACTGCTGATAATATGACAAGTGTGGCTTCTATTCTTTATGGATGGCAGCCATATATTAGTCAGATTGTTCCACAATTAGGTTCAGTAGATTTAATGACTGTTTTTGTTCCTGGTTTTGTGAATCAGCAGACGATTGATTCACTAAAAACTTTGGTACAAAAAGCAATTGATTTAACTCTACTTACCACTCCAGTAAATCCAATTCCACCTACTGTGGCACAAACTTTACCATGGGGTTCTATTCCATGGGAAGGAGTGCCATGGGTACTGCTCACAACAGGTTTTAATGGATTGAATAACGCTGCACCGTTATTTGAAATATTCACTCAGATAGCACCAGCGGTGCCAGTAACAAGTACACCAGATGGTGGATATGGATATATCCAAAGTGGTGGTCTTGAGCAATCACTTTGGAATCCAAATGATTTAGGTATTCCGTCAAATCAAAATGTGTTAACTCAGATTCCATGGGATAAGATTGCACAGATTGACTGGAATGCTGTTGCTGTTGCGATTAATAAGTATGGTGCTGGAACACCGGAAAACATTAAAGCAACAGTTGATTGTTGGACAAAATGCCTAGCCGATGCAACAAAATTAACCGTGGATGATTTTTTCTACGATATTAATATTGATGCAAAACATGGTTGTTGTAGAGATAAGTGTGCTGGTACGGCTGGTTGTGCTAATTTGTCTTGTCCTTCAGGTCAATCATTTAATACATTGACTGGAAAATGTGAGCCATATAATCCACAGGTAATTCCTGCGTGTGAAGATGGTTATACATATGATTCGACCACTGGTAAATGTACCATACCAAAAGAACAAGTTCCACCTGTAAAGTGTCCAGATGGAACTAGGTATGATGAATTTACCAAGAAGTGTATTTGTGGTAATGGTGGTCAGTGGAACAGTGAGCAAAATAAATGCGTAACTACTCCACCTTTACCTTGTAAAGAATGTGAACAGTGGATTGAGTCAGAAGGTAAATGCGAACCAATCCTCTGCGGAACAAATCCAAGTGAATGTGAAAAAGAAGGTAAAGTTGTAGGTAAATGCGGTTGTGGTTGTGTCGATAAAGCAGTAGCACCAACAGAGAAAAAAGATAATACTGTATTCTATGTTGTTGCTGGATTAGCAGGTCTTCTAATTGTCGGCGGAACCATAATTGCTGTATCTGGAGATAAAAAGTCAACAAGTTCTAAGAATGAATAGTTGATTTAACACTTGATTAAGTCCCTATCTGTGCTGTGTAAAATGGTGCAGATAGGGACTAGACAAGTGATATATTTTCTGATATGATCTCATCTATTATAAAATACCATTTGAGGGTATGTTATGAATATTATGCCAACTCCATATTTTTATTTGGTTAAGGATGGAGACAGTGCTTCTAGTATTGCACAAAAATTCACTAAAGATCCATCCCGCTGGCCAGAACTAGTACAGGCTAATATTCAATATTATCCTACGAAACTAGTATCGTTACAGGATGGAACAGTAGTTACTGTATTTGAAAATCTGTCTATAGGACAAAGACTATATCTGCCACTTAACTGGTTAGGTAAATCAGATGAAAGAACAGTAGTATCTGCTGTTAAAGACTACGGATACAGTTTTGATGCATATAGGCATATCTTGAATCCAAGAGATTGGATGCATGATATGCCTTTTGATTATTTACTGGTCAGAAAAATCTTCAAATGTGTTAATGAGGATCAGTATCAGCCTAATCCATACAGGACTGGTGAAGACGCCAGAGTTAAATTAGGTGAACCTTATCTTTATCAGTATTATTACAATGAAAAAGTAAGAGAACTCTGGGGAGCTAATAAAGATAAGCAGTTGATCAATATGGGACCAAGCTGGGGTCAAGAAGCTGGTTTCTATAGGTTAAATTTACAGCCTTGTGACATAGTTAAGATTCCAGCAAATTGGCCAGATGACACAAAATGTGATACTATACCATATTTTGATTCAACAGACAATATATCAAAATATAGAGTACCAATAACTGGTGCTACGCCTGAATCTTCTCATAAGATTTGTATTCCACGTAGAAATAATAGATGGTCCAGATTTTGGACAGCGGAAAGAGACACAACAGATATTACTGGATATGATGCTATTGACATGCTTATGAATGATAGTTACTTGAATGCATGTAATTGTAATCAAAGAGTCAATGATATAAGTCCATTTTTAGCTGGTGCTGGTGATGTAAAGCCAGTTAGTACTGGTAGTCTGATTCTAGATACATGTATTCAAAAGACTGTAAATTCTATTCAAGAAGATCCAGATGCATATAATTCTTTGCTTCAAAAGTACGGCAATGATGAAGCTATAGCAAATGCAATTATTGAAAAATGCAAAGAATTTAATAAAGAATCTATAGATAAGCAACTAGAAGATAAAAAAGATAAAGAGTCAAGTATTCCTTGGCTTCCGATTATAGGTATCACAGCGGTACTTGGTTTGGTTACGTATGCTGCTATTGATTCAAAGTAATTGGTGTTAAAATGACACAGAATCAATATGCAATAGTTAAGTCGAATTGGCCAAGAAGGTTTAATGTATCGTACATCAAACCTTACTCGTTTAGTAGTAGAGCACTTAACGAATTAATGCGAGAGGACTATCCAGATAATGTAATTGTCAGAATGTACTTTGGAAAAGTATGTAATGGTACAATTACTGAGCAACAGTTTAGGGATAGGTTATCAGAGCTATGGGGAGCTAATCCTGATTATCCTATAATTGTTGCTAATGCTACAGGTGACAGGTCAAAAGTTAGCTATATTATGAATATTCCGCCCAATGGGCTTATTCATATTCCTGAAACTTGGCCTGAACTACCCAGGTGCGCAGCAGATGGAAGCGAACAATGTAGTGCATTTATGCAGTGTAGAGTTAATTCAGTATCAGGATCATTGAGTGGTATTAATAGGCAGCTAGGAACAGGATTACCACCTGAGCCAATTCCAGAATGTACTGGTGGTAGAAGATATGATGAATTAACTAAACAGTGTCAATGTGGTGATGGTAGTAAGTGGGATTCTGAAAAGAATCAGTGTGTTACAGATCCTTTAACAATCACTCCAGAAAAGAAAGAAGAACCTAAGAAAGAATTTCCATGGTCATGGGTAATTTTGGGAGGAATTATATTAACTGGTGGAATTCTTTCTGTGGCAGCATATAACAGTAGATCAAAATCAGACGAATCAGAATTATCATCTGAAGATAGTGATAAATTAGCTGTTACAAGCTATTAGTCATATTTGTAGAATTGGAGATATTTATGGATATTATGTACACAGTTAAGGCCGGTGATTCTACTTCTAGTATTGCTGCGAAATTCGGCAAAGCTGGTAGAGAGAATGAACTAATTGCATACAATATTCAGATGCCAAAACGTACTGTATATCACATGGGCAAAGCTCATGTAGTATTTGCCGATTTGGTTATTGGTCAGAAGATTCGTATTCCAAATAGTTGGGTAAATCGTGGTACAGGTTATAAGTCTAGTTCTAATCTGATTCCTCCTACTTTGCAGGGTGTTGGTAGAGCGGTACAGTGCCCCCCTGGTTATGTTTACAACGCTAAAATGGGCGTATGCGTGCCTCAAGGTGTAGGGGTTGGCAAGACTGTGCAGTGTCCCCAGGGATATGTTTACAACGCTAAAATGGGCGTTTGCGTGCCTCAAGGTGTAGGGGTTGGCAAGACTGTGCAGTGTCCCCAGGGATATGTTTACAACGCTAAAATGGGCGTTTGTGTACCTAAAACAGTAGGTGTAAATGGAGTAGGTCAATTAGGAGCGGCGGAAGGCGAAGCATGTGGTATTTCAAATTTCGCAGCTTGTGATTCTGGATTAGAATGTAGTGGATATTATGATGGAATTTGTCAAAAAACTGTTAGCTCAGAAGAGACATACAATACATCCGTACCACAAGGCGGATATTGTGATAGTTTCAATTGGTGCGGGACAGGACTGACTTGTAAAAATGGTACATGCCAACCAGATACGGGACAAACAGCATGGGGATATTGCGTATCTGATAGTATGTGTGGATATGGTGAATATTGTAATTATGGTACATGCGAAAAAATACAGGGCATTCCTAAAGCAGAGCCAGTCATAAAAGAAGTTGTAGAACAAATTCTGTGTTATCCAGATGTTGCTTACTGTAACAATGATTCTGAATGCTGTTCTGGATACTGTGAACCTAATCCGAATTTGTCTAATGGTATGAAAGGCCAATGTTGGACTCCAGGTAAAGAAAAAGATGGAGAAATTATACCAATAGATAAATGTAATGATCCTGCGTCAATTGAAAAAATGTATACTGCACTAGGAGAAGCATACCCAGCAATTAGTGGATACGGTAATTATGGCGAATGGAACGAGGCTCTCCAGGCTGCTTTAGAAGCAACTGGCATGACGTATGAACAGTATTATTCATTGATCAATAAAGATGTGCCATGTGATGGTAATGCTCCTTCTCCAGTATATTGTTCATCAGGTCAGAAATTTAATCTTGATACTGGTAAGTGTGAAGTAATTGGTGGCGGAACAAAGAAACCACCATCTTGTGCTACAGGATATCAATTAAATGCACAAGGTACAGCTTGTGTTAAGATTGGAAATAGTGATGTCACTCCTGTAGTTGATAAAGATGAAGTTGAAAAGAAAGAAGAAGGTTTTCCTTGGGGCTGGGCATTATTAGGAGCGGTTGTTGTAGTAGGTGGTGGAACCGCTATCTATTATGCTACAAAGAAACCTGATAAATCAAAATCATCATCTCCAGTAGCAAAGAAGCCTGTTACAGTTTCAGAGAGAATGAGAAGGCGTTATTGAAATTTTGCTATATGGAGAAATGGCTATGAGTAGATATACTACCACAGTGCGAGAAGGCGAAAAGCTTTCTGATATTGCTAAGCGTTTCACAGGTAATACTGATCTATGGTATATGATTGTACATGAGAATAATCACTTACCAAAGGTGGCCATTAAATATGGCAATAGTACTATTGTTACTTTAGCTAGTCTTACTGCTGGTCAAAAATTGTTTATTCCGGGTAGTTGGGTAATCAATCGAGGAGCAGTAAGCGGTGCTATAAGCGGTTGCGGTTGTGGAAATAAATGTAATTCATGTAGCGGAAGTTGTGATTATCCATACGGTAATAGGTATAGTCAGTCAGCACCTTGTGGAGCATTTGGTAATAATCTAGGTTCTTGCGGCAGAATGAGAACCGATGCATACTTGACAGGTACGGTCGGAGTTGGTCCCACAACTACAACTGCTGTTCCTACTACTACAACTGCTGTTCCTACTTCTGTAATTGATCAGGTAAGAGAGATTACTAATCTTCCACCAGATCAATGTGTAAAAAAGTTTAGCGAATCTTATCCATATATTAAACAGCAGGATTTTTATCCTGAATTGGTTAGTAAAATTGGAAGTGAGGAAGAAGTAAAAGCAATATTTGACATTATGACTCAAAAAGCTTGTAATGTTGAAAGAAAAGATATCAATGTGCAGCCTTTTTATTCTAAACCAGTTAATTGGCTATGGATGGGCGGCGCACTAGTAGCAGGTGTAATTGTCGGCAAGGTTATTCTATAAAATAGGAGTTTATGTACATGTTTAATCTAACTTCATTTGAATCATTACAAGGAACCGAAAACGGTCCACTTGGTACAGCTATTAATCATATTCGATATTGGCTTACTAAGCTGGTTCATTCACCAGAAACTGGTGTTGTAAAATTAACTGTTGATCCAGGGTCCGCAGATGTTTTATATGGTGAGGTGGTTGGTCTAACTTCTGGTGATAATGAATGTGCATTGGCTACTAACAGGGGGCCATATGCTGTAGCAATTAGTCTAAGCAGAACTACTCTTGAAGATGGGGATCAGGGTTATTTTAGAATGACTGGTGTCGCAGAAGTTCTATGTGTTACAGGACTAGCTCTCAATAATGGCGATACTTTATATGTATCAAATGCAGAAAATGGTAAGGCTACAAATGTTATGCCAGGTGGACCATCTCGAAGAATTGGTGAAGTAATTGATACAAGTAAATATACATCACTTGGCGGATATTTAGTAAAAACAATGTTAGAGTTTGATGATGGAGCCGGCGGACCTCCTTGATAGTTTCGTTTTAGATATAGTTAGTATGTACATACTACTGGAGATATAATTAAATGTTTGATCTAAATATTTTCAAGACTTCAAAAGGCACACCAAGCGGACTAACAGGATATGCTGTTAAAGCTATTCGTATATTACTCACCAAACTTTTACATTCACCGGAAACTGGCGTAATTAAATTAGCAATAGAAGATAATGGAACAAGTGTACCATACGCGCATATTATTGCTATATCTAACACAGCACCATATACATGTGAAATAACTAACGAGGGTTCAGTTGTAGATGCAATAGCTGTTAGTTTAAGTAGAACAACTCTTGATGAAAATGATCAAGGTTATTTCCGAATGACAGGCGTAGCTGAAGTTGCTATGGATACAGGACTGCCATTAGAAAATGGCATTCGTGTATATGCTTCTGTTGGTGGGCTAGGAACTAGTAATCCCAGTCCAAGACAGGTTGGTTGGATTCTCGATACGCAGGATTATTCTCAAGTAACTGGTGGCAATATTTTAGTATTGCTTGAATTCGCTGTCAATGATAAACCTGCACCATAAGTTTTATTTTCTAAAGGAAATATCAAATATGTTTAATTTAATGTCATTTGCTACTTCAAAAAATGCTGAAAGTGGAATCATTGGTTCTACTTTAACTTCAATTAGAGCACTGCTAACAAATCTACTTCATTCACCAGAAACTGGTGTTGTAAAACTAACAGTTGCAACAGGCCAGGGTCCGATTCCGCATGGTTATGTGGTAGGTATTATTCAAGGTAATAAAGAAACTTGTGGAAAAGCTATAGCTGGAAGACTAACGGCTAAAGCTGTTTGTTTAGATAAATCTACTGGAGGACTAGCTAGTGAAGCTACTGGCTATTTCAGAATGACTGGTATAGCTGATGTTGCACTAGTTGCTCAATTGGTTCCTAGTAATGGCGATAGAATAGTAATGTCTGCAACAGCGGGTAAAGGAACGAATGCTCCAGGCGTAGGTACTCACAGACAAATTGGTTGGATTGTAGATAATACAGGATATGCAACCACTGGTCTTGTTAAAGTATTACTTGACTGGGATGAGATCACTGTTCGGAAATAACATATAGATAGAGGAATAGTCATGTCGCCTGAAGAAGATAAAGTTGTTCAATTGTGTGGAAATGGTTGTTGTCCTGTTGCTGATTTTAGCGAAAAGGATAAGGTAACAATCAGTGATGAGGGGGAATCTATCACATTTACCAAAGAACAAGCTGTAGAATTTGTAAGACAATTACTACAGAGAGGTTTCTTGGATTGAATAACTGAGGGCGAATCAATGAAATGACCGAATATAGGTGGTATGATGAAAATTGTATCACCTATATCGGTATTTTGGATAAATACTATGTTACTGGTTTATCTTCTAGGTATTGCTGGTTTTACCATTGTGTTGACAATGGGTAAAATTACTGCACCTATCCGTAATTTTTTTCCACCACCAATTGGTTCAAAAGGACAAGCGAAGCACTGTTTATGTGATACATCTATTGAAGCAAGTAAAAGACCTGCAATGTTGCTATGTTGTGCAATGTGTAGTGGAACATGGGTAGGTGGATTCTTTGGTACATTATTTGTAACAAGGGAGACACTGCCACCATTAGCTAGAATTATAGTTGATGCAATTATGTTTGCATTTGCTGGTAGTGCAGTAAGCTATGCATTTTTTGCTTGGCTTTGTCACGTAAAAGCACCGTGATAAAATAGAGCTTGCATTTTGTCGAATATGTGGTAGTATTCTTATGTTATTGATGAATATGTCTATATTTTGGAGTTGTTATGAGCAAGGATATTGTAAATCATCCTTGGGGATCAAGTCAAGATTGGAGTGGTGAAGTAAAAGGTTATTCTTCATCACGTTGGTTAAGTGGTCCACCATCTGAATCTGTTATTGAATTTAACAATTTCGGTTCTTTGGGATCTCCCGACGATGCCCTAGAATCGGACGGGACTCTTGCGCAAGAGTCACCTATCCCCCCTGTTCCTGCGCCTGTTTACGCCGATCCTGCGAGCTTTAACGGGCAGTCTCAGACCACAGTACAGAACCAGACTGATTACCATAAGGTAATTTACACTATAGCTATGTTACTGATGGGCATTGGCTCAATATCTGTTGCAGCTATTCAATATAAGACATATTTAGATAACAAGAATAGAAGATAGGATTTATTATGGATGATTTAGAAAATAATCAACAATTGCCTTGCGGCGGAATCGTTGGAGATTGTGGACAAAATCAGACATGGAACGAGTCTACATGTAAATGTGAAGATAACAAAAAGGAGACAAATAATACCTGGAAGTATGTTTTAGGTATAGGTGCAGCAATTGTGGTGGGGGGAGGATTAATTTACTTGGCGAGTGGTAGTAAAAATGAATCTAAATAACGTATCAGATGAACAGTTGGCTCTAATTGCGGCAGGTGTTGTGGCTGCAATTCGGAAGCAGTTTACAAAGATCAATGGACTAGCTTATGTTGCTTTGACAACATTCATAGTTGTCTTCGTAATGTGTGCAATGGTAATAGCAGGGCAGGGGAATGGCACCGTATCGGCTGCTACAGTTATCCAAGGTTTAGTTAGATCAGTCTGGATAACAATTCAGTCGGTAGCTGGCGTAAGTATGGTTTCATACTTTGCTGGTAAGGTTAGTAGTTCAAATACTAACGGAGGAAATGATGTCACCCCCTCCCAAACCAACAAGTAAAGTAGTAGAATGTGAAAATGAAAATGGCATTTGTCATCTAGATGCTGTTTTTGAATCTCTCGAAAAGAGAGTTGGGGAATTAGAAATGAACGTTGGCTCATTAACGGGGGAGGTTTCTGAGTCACTAAAGGCTATTGGCTCCGCGCCAGATAAAGCAAAAAGATTAGAAGGTAGCGGTATAGCCAGAAGCGTTGTGGAGATTCAGGAATCAATTGGTGAAATAAAATTTAAGCTAGATCAAGATGAAAAGGAGAAAACAGTAACAAATATTCAGAAGATATCTCAAACAGAACTTTTTCTGAAAAAGGTTCAAACCGTTGGTGGAATAGTTACTTCAATATCAGGTATAATAGGAATAGTCGGTGGATTGGTAGCGGGTTTTGTGTGGATTTTGAAACACATTCCTCACTGAAAGTTAAAAATGTATAGTTTAGAATATGCAAAAATGCCGTCAGTTGAAGAATTTATTAGTCATCTGAAGTCATATAGTGACTTAGATGGACTAGTAGCGGGTGAACCACCAGAAGTATTTGTTATGGAAGTTCATCCCAGTTGTGACAATTATGAGGCATTTTTTGAACTATATAATTCACTTAATTCGGAGATACAGAATGACATTGATATAGTAATATCACCTATAGAAGAAGAGTGGATTAAGGTTACATTTACAACTTACGAATCTTTTTACAAATTTTTGTTATCTGCTATAGATGCATCAGAGTCTTCTATGGAAATAGCTACCATGATACTTGAAACTATTGGATTTGTTTGGGAGTAAATAATGGCAACTTCAGCATATTTAGAAAATGGTACAGTTTATCGTGGAAGAATGATTATCAATCATTCATCTGCTGTGCTATATGTGGCAGGTGGTGCTTCACGAGTAAAGAGTGAATTAGAAAAATTTGGATTTACTAGTGTAATAGTTTGGATGGATGAGGATGAGTTACCAAGTAATTGGCCACTAAGTAAAAAAGATGATACAAGTGGCTGGGGCGAAACTCAAGTGTGGTTAGAAGGCGCTTGGGGTAAACCAAGCAATCAATTCCCAACAAGTACATCTGATTTTAGATTACTAGACTATTGGATTGAGAAGCCTGCTCCACAAGTAGTTTCACCACAGCCAGATACAACTACGCCTGATTATAGTACTCCTGATCAACAAACTCCTCCAGTGGATCAAAATATACCTGTAAATCAGAATTGT
>CAZGKN010000001.1:67862-136028 GCA_964525915.1 uncultured Saprospiraceae bacterium
TGGTGGGTTGTGTTAGGTGGTGCAGTGATAGGAGCAGCAGTAATTGGGATTGGTATAAAATTGTCAGAAAAGGAGTGATGAAATGTTAAAGGTACTTAAAAATCTATCAAATGAAGATCCAGCTACCGCTGAGTATGTTGAAGATCAGTATATGAAAGATGCTGCCAAAGAAGCTGGTGTTACAGTAAAAAAGCTTAACGCAGCAATGGATCGAGTATATTCAGATGGATACTTTGGTCCTATATCAAAACAGGAATGGATCGAGCAATATGGTCGTGGAGATACGGCAGATATTAAGGTAGCTCTGAAAATTGTTGAAGATGCTATGAGTTATGTTCCTAGTGATATTGAATATTTTGATCCTAGATTTGAATGGGAGGAAGACGAGGATGGTAATGCTTTACCTAATGCAATAATTCCAGGTGAATTTATCCGCGATGAAGTTTTTAGTTTCTATTATGATATATATGGTCATCGGTGAGTTAGTTATTTTCTTTGGAGATTTTATAAATGATAACTTCTGAAGAAATGGTTAAAATAGCTAATGATTTATTCAAATTTGTTGACACTGTAAGTCTAAAAGCAGTGGCAATTCCATATAAGAGATTAAAAGAAGAATACGATGCAGATGTTGGCATAGAAATAGTAACTATAGGATATAGTTTAGTTTCTATTGTAAATGGAGAAATAGAGTTAGTAGATATAAATAAAATTAGAAAGGTGCCAGGATACATAGCTATGTATGGCACATGTACTGGCGGTACATATATGCAACCACCAGATTATGATATTATTGAGTTCTCTAAAAGTAATTCATTTGAACATGTACTTGGAGAATCATTAATGTTCATAGTGAAAGACCGGATTGAAGTTTATTTTGAAAATCTTATGGAAGAAAGAAGATATCAAGAAGAAAAAGAGATGGGATTTTGACATGTTGAAGTTGAAAAAGGGAAAATTTCCCAACCTAATTGACTTTACAGATCGATTACAATCAATTTCAAAAAAAAGTAGTAAGGTATATTTTGGCGCTGATGGGCCACTATATCGACTAGTAGTTGAACATGATGGTGCTATGGCTGTACTTGCTATTATTGGATCAATGGTAGCTCATAATAATGATTGTAAAACATATCCTTACATGTTGAATCATTTTAAGAATGTACATATTTGGAGATTTGTAGACTCTTGCGAACGATGTAATGGTGGTAAGTCTAGATTTGGTGTTCAATTTGAGAGTCATCAGGCACTATATTATTTCTTGTTACTTGGCTTTGAACAATTTAAGGCTGATGAGTTAGTGCAAGAATTAGTGTATTCTATTCTAAAGGATTTGGGGTACTAGATATATGAAAATACTTGAAAGTATATTTGTTCATGTACCCGTAAATGAAGTTATTAAACATATTGATTCTACAAATCCGCATAGAGGCACATCAAGAGACGCATGGGCAGGTATCGGATCAAGTTTTAATTTGGCAAGATGGTATAAAGGGAAATTGCACATAAGCGAATTACCTAATGTCTTTCCGGCATCTAGAAGAGAGGTAAAGAGATATGCAAAGTTCGGTAAGAATTTTCCTGCAATTGTTGTTATTGTAAATAATGGAACAATAGAAGTAATAGATGGGGTACATAGGGTTGCCGCTGCAAGAATAATAGGATTAGATATTATTGATGCATATGTTGGATTGATTTAGGAGTAATTGTAATGTACTATAGTGTACAATTTGAAGAAGGTGATTCTGTATATGCGATGGCTATAGATATGCATACAGAAAGGACAGCAAGATTAGCTAGAGACAAGTATCTTCCGAATAAGTACAAAAAAGATGTAGATATACTCAAAGAGACTATGCCAGAAAGACCCTGGGCAACGCATATTGTGGTATTTTATACAGAAGATTCTTTGTATGAATATATGAAAGCATTGCGCAGTATGTCTCAGAAAGATGCCGACATCCTTCTAGGTGATATGTTATTCGACTTATGTCTCAGAAAGATGCCGACATTCTTCTAGGTGATATGTTATTCGACTTTGGCTATACTGAAGATTTCATTTGAATAATGGAACAATAGAAGTAATAGATGGGGTACATAGGGTTGCCGCTGCAAGAATAATAGGATTAGATATTATTGATGCATATGTTGGATTGATTTAGGAGTAATTGTAATGTACTATAGTGTACAATTTGAAGAAGGTGATTCTGTATATGCGATGGCTATAGATATGCATACAGAAAGGACAGCAAGATTAGCTAGAGACAAGTATCTTCCGAATAAGTACAAAAAAGATGTAGATATACTCAAAGAGACTATGCCAGAAAGACCCTGGGCAACGCATATTGTGGTATTTTATACAGAAGATTCTTTGTATGAATATATGAAAGCATTGCGCAGTATGTCTCAGAAAGATGCCGACATCCTTCTAGGTGATATGTTATTCGACTTTGGCTATACTGAAGATTTCATTTGAATGGTGTTATTATGATTGTGAATCCTTCTGATTTAGATCAGAGTAAAAATGATCAAATAGTTCCTACTGATTTGGTTCCTGTAAATGAATTACAAGATAATTCAGAACAGGCCAAAAAAGGGAATAGTATGACATGGATAATTCCACTATTAGGTGCAGTGGTAGGTATGGGCGTGGTTGGTGGAATTATTTGGTATAGTATGAAGAAAGAGGAAGAATTTGGATTAATTGGTAAATATGGTTCGCTTAGTACTAGAGAATCTTCGCATACTATTCCGCAAGAAGTTAAAAAAATATACGAAGCAGTGAGAAAGAATGCAAAAAGTATAGGTGACCCTGATCGTGCCTATGCAGGCCGCAATATTGAAAATGGAAAAGTAGCTTGGATAATTGGTGATAATTACGACCGTATGGATATTAGTTTAGTGTACAAGGATGGAAGCTGGTATTATCGTTCTAGTTTTGTCGGTGGTGACAAATTAATGAAGAATGGTTATCTAGAAGCGTTAAGTAATGCTAATGTATTTTTTACAGGTTGAGTATAAATTTGATCGATATTACAAAGAACGTGTAACGGAAGATATCATAAATCGTTAAAGGAATATAGATATCATGCCAATCAATAGAAAATTCGGCGGGTCCAATGGTTACGGATACAATCCTGATCCAAAAGGACATAAAGTGAGTTCTGCTCATATTTTGCTTGGTACTAGTGATACTCCTAAATCTGCATCATTAAAAGATTTTGTACCTAGTGTTCTTGATCAGGTAAATACTAGTTCTTGTACTGGACAGGCAGTAAAGGGTGCAATTATCACGCGAATGAATAAGCGTGGTACTCCGATTGATCCGCCAAGTGCAGGTGGCATTTATCGAATTGGTAGAGCAATTGATAGGCTTCCTAATTTTGATGACTCATTGCCTCCATTAGAAGACGATGGAGCAATGCCTAATCAAATTATGCGAGGTATCACGGAATGGGGAGTACCATCTGAGGCATCAGATCCATTTAATCCTAAGACAATCAATGATGAACCAACACTTGGAACATTGATTGATGCTAGTGATTGTAAACTAGATGGTTATTATCGAGTCAACTGGCTTGATATTCAGAGAAGAGTCAATGCTCTACGTCTAGCAATTCACATGGGTTATCCTCCGTGTTTTGCAATTGATGTTGATAATAAATTTGAGGAATATTCAGATGGTGTGCTTGGAGCACCAAATCCAAATGGTATTCTAGGTGGTCATTATATGTATGCAGTAGCGTATGATACCACATCAACAGGATATACTATTATTGAATTTGTAAATTCATGGGGAGAATCTTGGGGTGTTGCAGGATTTGGATTTGGTGATGAAAAATTCATTGGTAATATGCGTGACATTTATGTTATGGATGTTAAGCTCAAGGGAGAATGATTGTGAAAAGAATTGCTTTTGTATTTTTGTTCCTAACTGGTTGTCTTCCTACTCCAGTGACTCCTACTCCCGAGTCATCAGATGGTGGGCTAGATGCCACTGTAAATGAAGTTAAAGACGCTTCCGAAGTAGACTCTGGCACTACTGAGGAACCAGATGGGGCGAAGTCTCCTTGTGCTAAGGCATGTTCTAATCTTGATAAATTAGGATGCCCAGAAGGTAAAAACAAGAATTGTTACTCTGTATGTGTTCAAGTTCAAACAACGAATCTGATTATACTTGATCCAGTGTGTTTAGGTAATGCTAAATCAATCTCAGAAGTAAAGATTTGTGGTGGGGTTTCTTGTATTCAGAAGTGAAGGTGAAGTATGCCAGCTATTGAAATGACAGATGCAAACGTTAATCAGATTGTTAATCAGAGTAAGATTCTGATTGTTGATTTCTGGGCACCATGGTGCGGACCCTGCAAGAAATTTTTGCCCATATTTGAAGTAGCAGCAGACATGCATCCAAATGCTACTTTTGCTAAAGTTGATATTACAAAGAATCCTAAACTAGTGGAACATTTCGGTGTTAAGTCTGTACCAACAGTCGTTGTTATCAGAGACAATAAATTGGTCACAAAAGTAACAGGTGGAATGTCTGATAGTAAATTGAATGAATTTGTGATACAGAACACTTAACAAATTACTTTGTTTGTCAATAAAAGATTTAACTGGTTAGTTTTTTACTTAGTGCTTGCAAAATCAAATCTTTTCGACTAGTGTGCCTCCTACACCCTAAGGAGGCCAATAATGGTAGATTTATCACTAGTTACAGCGTGGATTTTTTCAGTAATGACCTCATTATTTCCACCCGCAATGTTGGCTCAACAGGAAGTTTTTATTCCAGAAGCTAACGAATCTGTCGCACAAGTTGAAGAAAGATATCGTGGGTGGTCAGAGGCAATTGCTAAGGAAGTGTATGACAATGGAAATACTCTTTATGGTGGAGCAGAAGGAAAAAAGAAAACAGTTGCTCTAGTTCTTGCAATCATGAAGTATGAAAGTGGATTTAGAAGAGATGTTGACTTAGGTATAGGTAGAGAAAGACTGGCTAAGATTGGTTGGAATGACCACGGTAAATCATGGTGTATGATGCAAATCAATCTTGGGAAAAAGCCATATCTTAGAAATGGTGTATGGACTGAAGACAGTGCTATAAATACTGAGGAAGGCTTCTCAGGTAGGGATTTGTTAGCAGATAGAGGTAAGTGTGTAAAAGCTGGTATTAATATTCTTAGAAAATCTATGTCTACATGTAGGCATTTACCAGCAAAGGATTGGCTCAGAGCCTATGCTAGTGGTACTTGCGATAATGGTGGATATCAAAGTGAATCTAGAATGAGACTTTCATGGAGAATACTTGAGAAGTATAGTCCTAATCCAAGATGGAAGGATAAGGACTATGTTTTAAGTAGTCAATTAACTGCATTGAATTGATTTGTATTACTGCTGGCGGGCTCAAATCGAGTCCGCCAGTTTCGTATATGGTATGAATTATTCATAGGTGATTTATTATGGCACTACCTACTCTTGAAAAAACATGGGAAATTAATGCCAACATATCTGTTGGTATGACTAGTCCAACACCTCACCTGGATAATAAAGATTGTTTATTGAAGCTTGTAAATGGATTGATTGGTTTTACTAATACACCATGTACAGTCTGGGGTTCCTCGGATAGCGTTGCCTGCGGCAACGGGGATAGCGTCAATCGGTGGCTTTCGTCGGCCAACATCGTACATACCTACGCTGGCCCGAATTCGTGGATCGTGCTCAACTTTCCCGGCATAGGGGCGAAGACGGCGATCTGCATCCACTGCAACACAAACCCTGACGACACGATCAGGTTGACCGTGGTGCTCTCTCCCGGTGCTGGCTTCGGAGCGGCCAACGGTGGGACAGACGGGACGACAAGCGCACGGCCCACGGCTACAGACCAGTCGGTGAAGATCGACCGAGCGTTTTGGGGAGGAAGAGCCAACGATGGCTGGACAGGGTGGTTACATTTTTGGCATTCTACAGATGGTGAATGTACCAGAATTGCAATTACCCGCGCAAGCGGGGCACCAATGTATGTAATGATTGATAAATCTAAAGATCCAGAAGTGCCTGGATGGGATGGTTTTGTTTGTGTCTGGCTTGCCGACGCATTTGATGCAACAAAGCCGGGCTACAATCCGCTTTTTCGAGATTCAGCTAATTATACCATCCGACATACTAATGGCGTGTGGTACAGTCTTATGCCCGGAGTAGAATGGAGCTACTGGGCATCTAGCGGGTTCGGGTACACTTATACCACATTTCCTCTTGATGTATTTAACGAATGGCCAATTTTCCCTGTTATTGGTTTATGGGGCACAGCATCACCAATTCGTTGTAAATTTGGATCTCTTTATGATCATTATTATACAACGAATTCTGCTATTGCAAATGGAGATAGTTTTCCAAATGATGGTAGTAATCAATTTTGGTGTGTTGGCAATGTAGTATTACCAGGAAATGGTTCCGCACTTAATATCACATAATATTTTAACATTAAAGGATTGCTAAAATGACAGCATATAGTGGAAAATATGTAGGACCAACAACAGGTGGGGCACCACCTATTGTCGATTATTACAAAATGATAGGTATAGCAAGTGGAAATCCAGTTTCATGGGTTGTAACTGGTGCTCCTGATTTTACTGGAGCAAGTTATGGTGGACCTGGAGTATTAGTTTTAGCAACTATTTCAGTATCTGATACTTGGCAGGTATAATATGACTATTTATGGAAAAATAGACTGTTATTTACCTCTTCGGACTGCAACTGGAAATTGTGGTAAGCAATTATTTACCGCAATCTATAAGGCTTTACTTTATTTTGAGAGTCAGAGTATTTGTGAGCAAATTGCTAGATTTAATGGAACAGGAACCACAGCAGGAGATCCAACATGGCCAGATGAAGCAAAACCATTTGGTACGAATGCTTGGTATGTATTTCGATTTCCACCATCAGTAAATAGAACATGGTCATTTTATGTACATTTTCATTGGTCAACTTGGGGTGTTGCATATGGTCTAGTTAATCATCCTGCAAGATATTTAGGCGCCGATGGAAATATGTACGAACAATGCGGCATTCAGGCTGCTAGAGGAATAGGTTCTATCAATTCAATTTGGAATGGAACTACTCTAAAAGATGGAACAGATATAAAGGGAACAGCACCTTATTGGATTGTTCCATCGGGTGGAAGTCGTGTAGCTGTATTTCCTAGAAGTAATGGTGTTGGTGGAAATTATGTATCTGATAAGCGTAATTTTATCTATTTACTTAATCAAGATGCAGATGGTATTCAAAGAGCACATATTGTAACAGATGGTGATGCTTTAGTTATTATGAATTCTATAGGTTCAAATGCTTATGGTCTTACTTATGTAGGTATGCTTGATGTTGATCCAATGGCTACAGAAGGAGTTATGGGATTTTTAAGAATTGGAATACCTTGGAGTGCAAATCAAGTGTATGGAAATATAACTAATTCCGAAAATCCCGAAATTGCTGTAGATTACAATCAAGAAAGACTTTGTGTTTCTGATCGAGGAATAGTTCTAAACAATTCTGCTGGTACATATTATCCTAATAGATTACTTACACCTAATCGTTATACAACAAATGGTATTCCTATATGGGTTGGAGAGAGTGGAGCATATGGTTATGCTGGTAAATTAAGATCTAATTTGATTATTGAAACTTATGGATTACCATCTCATACTGTTAATGGAGATTTGACTTGGGCATTTTTCAATAATAATACATCAAATACATTTTCTTTAGGATTGGCATGGGATGGCGTATCCACGCCTGGATTTAGTACATCTAACGAAGGTGTGGAGTTCGCAAGATGAGTGAAGAAATTCAAAATTTAGCAATTGATTATTATCTTGGTTTGTTGGACATGGAACACCATGGTGGGCCTTCAACAATAATTGATTATTATAAAATGATAGGTATAGCAAGCGGAAATCCTGTTGCTTGGGTTGTAACTGGTTCACCTGATTTTACCGGGGCAAGTTATGGTGGACCTGGTGTGTTAGATTTAGCAACTATTTCAGTATCTGATACTTGGCAGGTATGAGGATAAAATGAATATTTTTAAGAAATTATATGGTATTGTTGATAGTTATTTTCAACTTGGTATCGGTGCTACATCACATGGTATTGCTGATAATCTTAATGGTATAGAAGCTAGAACCAATGCTGATAATGCTCGATCCAATTTTATTACTAATCAAGCAACTCTTGACGAACATTGTTCTAATTACTTGGATTTGAAACAGAGAGTTGTGTTACTTGAATTTAGTTTTGATGGTACCACTGGAATAGCAGGAGCGGTAGCTGGTCAATATGGTATTTGTCATACTACCGGAGGATCGTATACTGCTGGTGATATTTATTTAGCTACTGGTGCCACTACTGGAACATTGGTTACAGTGTATAAAATGCAGACTGTTGTTAATGTTACTGCATTTTCTGGCACTGTAAGTATGAATGCAAATAGTTTCTATGTAGCTACTTCTGGGACTGCCCCATATGGTTGGACTATAACAGGTGACTCTAGTGCTCATAATGAGTGGTATTTAGTAGCAGGAGAACAGAATACAAGTGCAAATAGTTGGGTAACAATTGGTGTGAAACAAATAGATCCATCAGCAGGAAATGCGTCCTGCACTCTTGAATGTATACTAGAGACTACAAATGCATCTTATCCGTGCGTGGCTAGATTGTATAATTTAACAGATGGTACAGGTGTGGGTGGTGTTCCTAGTGAGATATCAGAAACAGCCACAATTCCAACACTAAATACATTATCTATCACTGCCGGATCTACGGCTGGATTTCCCAATTCATCTAAGTTATATGCTTTTCAGATTTATATGAATGGTGGAACGACTCCTGAATTAGTTGCTTGTAAAAATGCCTGCGTTATTCAATCATAATAGGTATTTATTATGGATTTACCCACTATATCTAAGAATTGGTGTTTTACAGCAAATGGTGCTAGTTCTTTAAATCAGATTTTTACAGCAAATCAAGGATATCAAGGTTATCTAGCTAGACGAGCAGCATTGTACTACTTAAAAAGAACTTTATGTGGGTTCGCACAAGGTCCATGGACAGTGATTCAATCCTTGCAAGTAGCACTGCAAAAGTAAGACTAACTCTTGCTGCAAATGGTCCATTTGCTAGATAATATGTAAAGGATATTCAAAATGATTACTAAAATTCCATCACTATACGACGGACATGAAGATTACAAGATTCAGTATACCTTCAATAAGATACGTTCAATTTTGCAGAAGCTGAATGCAAATATCAATGCCTCTTCAAAGTTTATTCTACTACCATTTACGTTTAATGACACAGGTACCCCTGTTATCAGCACTGATTTGATACCAGCGGGAGCTATCATTGTTCAGACAGTGGTTGAAGTGTTATCTGCATTTGATGGAGGAGCAACATTAGTTGTTGGAGTTAATAGCGTTCCACCTATTAATATTCAGATTCAATCTGAAAATAATTTACTAGTTCCTGGCGTATATGTAGTGGACAATTGGCCATTAGCTACACCTGGAAGCGGTCATGCAGTACTTGCTTTAGCCGGTGCCCCAACAACAGGTTCAGGTGCTGTAGTTATTGAATATGTTCCAGCTACATATACTTGATAATTTTGATTTGAGATAATTAGAAATGAATATTTTTAAGAAGCTACGTGGAACAATTGAAAGTTTCTTTCAACTTGGTATTGATGGAAGTAGTCATGGTATATCTAATCATGTAAATGGTGTATCATCACGAACTAATAATGATGTTAGTTTTTCTAACTTCGTCTCGGCTCGTGCAGATGGTGGAGATATTTATACTGATTCTCCAGCTATGACAGTAAATGATCGCAATGATGCTACATATCTTGATCTAAAAGAAAGAACAGTTTTAGTTGAGTTTGAGATTGATGGAACTGCTCCTCCTGTGGCTGGCGCAAATACTGGTAAATATGGTCTTTGTACAACGACAGGCGGTGGATATCGAATAGGGTTTTTGTATCACGATACTGGTGTAGCGTTATTAGCTGTGCCACTATATTTGATGCAGAATATGTGTACAACTATTGCTATGCTTGGTTATGCTCCAGATAGCTTTTATATTTGTACAGCATACACTCCAGGTGTTTCTGCTTCATGGTCAATTAAAGGCGACGGAGCACAAAGTGCAGTAAGAATTGATTTTGATTACACTGATTTTACTGGTGTAGTTAAAAATATCGACAGTGCAGCTAGTTTACCTGTAGGTGCTGTGGTCATCAGAACAATTCTTAGAGTTGATAACGCATTTACTGCTGATGTAGGAGTCCCTACTATTTCTGTTAATCTTTGGGATGGAGGATCGGTCACTACATTAATGGGCACTGGAGATAATGATCTTAGTATAGCAGATCAATATGATGTTGATGCGGCCGTAGATGTTGCAGCATCTAGCGTAATTAGATTGACAACCAGTACGGTTCCAGCAACAGTAGGAGCAGGTTCCGTATTTGTTGAATATGTGATTCCACAGTCTTGATGAATTGAAGGAGTAGATCATGAAAATTAAGCAATTGATCAAAAAATTACAAAAATTAGATCAGAATATGGAAGTATATTATTCTGATACTGAACTTCATTATCTTTGGAAAGCTAAAAAAGCTGAAGTTGGATATGTTTTACCAGAGCAAGATTATGCTGGATACATTGTACATCCTGTAGCAATTGAACAAGGATCAGTAGATATTGAAGATGTTGTGGAAGCTCTTATAATTACTCCAAAATCACCTTATTCTTGAATGTAATTCGATAAATTATACACATACCACACAATTATTAATTGCGTGGTATGTGTATAATTTTGAGTTTACTATGTTACTCTACAATCATAATATTTGGTGATATTATGTCAAAATATGAATCAAAACAGTATATGTATCATCATATATTAAATGGTGGTGCTATAGTAGGAATTGTACATCAAGGTCAAATTATTCTTACACCATTTTATGATAATAAGATTGGTATAGGAATTTGGTTAACAACAGAAGAAAAAGAAGGTATACATAAAAGAATCAAGTTATTTGAAGGTAAAACAAATAAAGATATAGCTACTGCTGTAGAAATATTTTGGCATTTAGCTAGTAGAAATACTTATGAGTTCTACAATAGTAAAATTATTGAAACAACAGGTGTTTCTTTAGAAGAACCTAGAAAAAGAAAAGAACCTCCGATTACAGTTGAGAGATATTACAGTGAGCATATTTCTAATGGTGTACCAGAAAAGCAAGCCTGGGCTTTAGCATGGTCACGTTATTGTAAATATAGTCATCCTGGATCTAAGCGTTGTCAGAGAAAACCTAGTCAGTATTTTATAGGAAGGTGATTAATATGTATACAAAAACAGATGCTATGATAGATCAAGCTAATGAAGCTATCAAGAATCTAATTTTCATCAGTATGAAGGAAAAAGGAAAAAGAAAGGGATTTTTAGGCGTTGGACCTATGAAACAAAAAGAGTATGTATATCAAAAGATTACAAATACTACTGACGGAATATATGTATATGTACAAGATCAATCAACATCTTACTATGTTATTGGTTTTGTTGGTTATTCTAAAAAAGATGGAATTTATACAGCTTGGTGGATGGATAGGTATTTAGGAGAGTACTGGGAAGTAGGTGATGCTGTTATTGCTATCATATTAAATGAATTTATAGGTATGGTTCCATCTAAGGGTACAATGCTGAAACATAAAAATCTCATTTATCAGAATGATCAAGGTTAGCTAACTATGAAAATAGATCCAGTTAAAACTAATGAAGATGTAGCTATTTCATTAGGTATTACACCTTATGAAGCACATCTCTTGATGCACGCAATTGATGAAGCATATGTGATTCATAGTAGAAGTTTTACTAATTCTGTGATGAAGATTGCTGCGTCTTTGATGAATGAAAAACATGTTATGGAAGACTTTGTTGGTAAATTAGAATTTTCTCATGTATTTAGATATGATCCAAAGTTAGTCACATTAATATTTAGCTGGACACATCATAAATTCTTTGTTATGAGTGTTGAGCAATTTGTGAATCAGTTCTCTAAGTAGCTTGATTGGGCGCATAAAGCATGTTAAAAAGGCGTTCTTGACTCTTGGGGGAGTAGGTGTCACACTACAAAAGGCTCGCTCCTCGTCGCTCCCTGCGTCTATCCCCTCCGTCGCTCCCTGCGGGTAGCAGCCACTAGGCCCCTGTACTGAAAAGTATTCAGGGGCTTAGTCTTTTGTGGTCGAAAGAAAATCAATGAACTCTGATGCTATTAGTCTAAAACTTGGTGATCTATCGTATCTTTTATTTGGTGAGGATATGGTGAAGGTCACATATGAATCTGATAAAGTTTCAGTGATTGATTATGAAACACAGAAAAATATTCCAGCCTGGAGATGGATTATACGTGCTATAGCTAAGAACTTCAGTGAACGAAATAAGATAGGTGGCACTATAAATGATATGAAAGATATAGCTGCACAGTTTGAAACTGATGGCATGATTATTCGTGTAGTCATTTCAAAAGGTTGTATGCTTTCAAAAGAGGGTATTCAATTATTTAGTATACTTATGGATGAAGACCTGCGAGATATGATCCATAAGATACTGGATATGCCTGACACTGATTATCGAAATACAATACGATTGTTTTCGGAGATATCATTGGCTAGTGATACTATAGCGGCTCAACAAGAAAAAGAAAAGTATACTCAAGCCAGTTTGCATAATGTGAATTGAATTATGTGTGTGAAGGTAGCATGTTGTGTGTGCTAGAAAGTCTTGTAAAATCAAGCGGTTACAAAAATCGTCTGGTTCGTTCTCAACAAAGTTGACCCGTGCGCTCCATCAGGTGTACCGTCGTTCCGTTGCCTGTTGCTGACCCGTAAAGCGCCCTTAAAAGAGCGCGAAGGGGGAGTAGACGTGTCCTGGTTGCGAGATCACTTCTACCGCTTTGTATACCCTGCCCTGGCAGCGGCGCGGCTAGAAAAAAATCCTCGCTCTACGGATATTGAAAAGCATTTTCCGGTAGCTATTCCTGAAGTGCCGGAAGATAAGTGGACCAATTTGCCTTCTGAATTGCGAAAGCTGAAGGCACTTGATGAATCATTGAAGGCTCAAAAGAAAAGTAAGCCTTCATTTGACTCGTCTAGTTATGTTTGGAGTTATGATAATGAGAAGTGGACTCCAAATAGCAGAGGAAAGGTTCACTTTGATTTGATTCGCGAGGCTTTGCTTTCGGCTGAGAGCACAAGAAAGGCTCTTGGTTGTTCAAAGCTTTTGTTTGCAGGTCGAGACGTTTGGGCTTTTGAAATCATGGCCCAAAAGCGCGGAATTCCGTCTCTGTTTATGCCTGAAATCAGCCGAAAGGTTGTACAGAATAAAGAGGCATTGGCAGCCTTGGTAAAGCAATATGGTTTCACTGGCGAGGAATTGCTAGTGGATACTGGGTTTGCTGGTTCCATTCCGCGTAACATGAATGAAAAGCTTGGTTGCAATCTGAAATTCATTTTGTTATCTCAGGATAGCATTATGTCTTTCATGGGACCAAAGTCAGATGTCGGTGGTCACGTCGGAATAGGTCTGCCTTTTACGAGGCATAAGGAAGATGAAAGGGCTCTTTTGCGCCCTAATCAAATCTTCCCCAATCGTTCCAATGTTCGAGGGGAAGCCCTTGAAATTGAATACTTGCCAAAGTACTGGGCAAGTGGTACGATTGATAATATTTACATGATGCCTAATTCTGATGTATTCGATAGGCCACTGGCTTCAGTAATTCAATATCTCTCGTCGCCGGACGAAATTGTTGCGGCGGCATTCATGACGAGTAACATTTGGCGTGGTGTAAAATATGGTCGAAATGAAAATGGATCATATAAATCTGCGCCGCCAAAAGAAGAAAGGAGGCCAAGAAAAAAGAAACACTCATTTTTGTGGTAGATTATTGATGTAGTAAGTAGCGAACATTTTTTTATTGTTATGAAACAAAATGTGGGGAATATCTAATCGCTGAGATTAATGTTACCCCGCTAGACCTGAATTCGGGTCGAATGGTTACTGAAAGTGAGTGAAGAAAATGTACGATACAAGCTGAAGTAAGACATACTCAGTTGATAAGATTGTGTTTTTATTAATGAAATGAAGTACATAGTAGGAGAGTGGTTCTCCTGCGAGGCAAAAAGTAGCCGAAGTAAGATCAACAACTTGATGTTTGGAAGTAAAAGGCGAAAAAAAGGTTAGTTGGGTTTATCCAAAACACTCTTTATGAGACAATGTGATGCTATCTACCTAGCATTGTTAATCATACCAAGAGTGGAAGTAAAAGATAGCATCTAAATTT
This sequence comes from uncultured Saprospiraceae bacterium, assembly GCA_964525915.1. GTDB lineage: Bacteria > Bacteroidota > Bacteroidia > Chitinophagales > Saprospiraceae > Parvibacillus. Next base: position 82,252 of record CAZGKN010000001.1, read on the forward strand.
TTTGGACCTTAAAACTAGCCTGCTAAATTTCGCTTAAGGTCGTAAAGGCCGCCACTGGTGGGTAAAATATCAACAATTAATCTATTAATTAGATCGGGTTAGTGTACCATGAAGTAATGTAAAATACCATTGTGTACCCCTGATTATTGTTAAAAGAAGTAAAAGGTTAGCGAAAGCTAGCTAGACCTATGATGGGTCGAATAAGACGGTGAACAAATATAACAAGGTGAATAAATGCATCCTTGAAGAAAACAGAATAGTAGACAAAAAAGTGCTCGACTATGCCATAGTGGACACTTTGAAAAGCCTACTGAGTGTTCACTGTGGCATAGAAAATAATAGAGTCCAAGATTAAAAACGGGCTCATTATAATGTTAGAAGCAAAAAGTTAGCGAAAGCTAGCTAGGCTGATTAAGCCGGGTGGAATAAGGGACGATAGGCATAACAGGCTAATGCCACTAGCGATAGATATTCAGGTTCAAATCCTGATCGTTCCACAATGATGTTAATGCGTTGAATTGAAAAGTTAATATCAGGAGCGAAGAATATCGTTGTTAACGCGACAATGATTGCGTATTCAGTGAAAGCTGAATATAGCATTGCCCCCGTAGCGCAGTGGATAGCGCAGTGGATTTCTAATCCATTGGTCGTAGGTTCAAATCCTACCGGGGGTGCCAAAAGAAAGGAATTACTTATTAGGAAGCACCGAGATGAAATATATACTAAATGTCTTGCTAGGTTCAAGTTGAACCGAAAAAGCAGTTTTCTGGATCGATGAAAGGCAAATGCCATGAGATCGCCTAAGTTTGATATGGAAATTGTTTCTGTTGAGAAATTGCCTGAAGATATTGAAAAGAAGGTTTTTAGACGTGCAAGAAGACATTTTGAAGGAAAGAATGTTGTTCATCGTGTTGTATCAAGAAATGATGATATTATTTCTTTCATATTCAATAGAGTGACGCATAAATATATGTCACTTGGTATCGGAACCGTTGTGACTGTTAAAAAGGTGACTATTAAGTCTCCTACCAAAAAGTCTTCTGTAAAGAAGGCTCCTACCAAAAAGTCTTCTGTAAAGAAGGCTCCCGCCAAAAAATCTTCTGTAAAGAAGTCTCCTACCAAAAAATCTTCTGTAAAGAAGACTCCCGCAAAGAAAACCAATTCTAAGTAATTTTTTCATACTTGTGATAAAATGAAAAAATTATTTAGATATTCTGGTAGCAAGTTAACACTGCTAAGTAAGTATCGTTCTGTACCAAAAGGTACAAAAAGAATAGTAGAGCCATATCTTGGTTCTGGATCTTTTGTGCTTAATCAAAAAATTCAAGGTATTGGTTTTGATACAAATAGCGATATTGTAGCCATGTGGCATTGGTTACAAGATTGTAGCGTTAAGGATCTTTTGGAATTGAATCGTTTGATTGAATCGTATAGGATGCTTAAAGAAAAGCCAGACGTTAGGGAATTTAATCTGGAACTTGGTCCACAAACATATGTTAGGATAAATATTACTTCATTAGTTGTTGGTCAGTTATCTTCTTGGAAGATATATCCACAACATAGGCTTCCTATTGAAGATACAATTGAGTGTCTCTCAAGAATAAAAGATATCGAAGTAATTAATTGTAATGCATTAGAATATCGGCATGAAGATGGTGATTTTCTATTTATAGATCCCCCATATGTAGGAACGAAGGCTAATTATCTAGATAATACTAGAAAAACTAGTCAAGAGAAAAGATACAATCCGTCCTCTACTATTAAATTGATAGATTCCACATCTAATCCTATCATATTTACTTATGGCACAAACGCTCCAATTATTTTTCCCCAATATGATTGGGAAGTAGTTAGCGTAAAATCAGTACCCAATATGAGATTAGGTGGTTCCATTAAAAGAATTGAACATGTATCTTATATTAATTGGTGAAGTAATCTTTGGTTAATGTAATTAATTAGAAATTTAATTGTGGATCGTTTGAGAAGTTCTGTTATTTTACTGGTTGAGTAATTTAGAATCGGTTGTCTGGAAGCACTCTCAGGGTTGTTGACTCGGTGGAACGGTTGGTGTACTGAGTAGACGAACAGCATGATCGAAGTGTCATCCGTTCCATGTTTGTTCACAATTGAATAAGTCGAGGGGTGAGCGAAATGGATAATTCAATGTCACTAAGTGTCATTGAGAATACCATTAAACATGTTCGTGCTGTACTAACTAATGATCTGGTTGATTCTGGATGGAAAGAAAAGAATAGAGAAGTAAATTTGATTGAACATTCGGCTCATGTGGTTGAGGCAATTTTCTTTTTGCTTGGAATGTCTAAGTCAGGACTAATTCCTTGTTATAGAATCAATGATGATGGATCAAAACGTTGGTGGTTAGAAAACAGTGATGGTTATATTTTTGATCCGATTTTTGATAATCGTAAATCTGATATACAGATACTTGATTATCAAAGATACGCATTTGGATTTCATTTGATTAATGGTCCTAGTAGGAAAGCTAGGATTATTATTGAGCGTTACAATGAAGCAATCAAGGTGGGCTCATGATTATTAAGGTATGGTATGGAGAAGAGAATAAGAAAAGGCTAGAATACAAGACTTCTGGCTCGGCTGGTCTTGATCTAGCTAGCTCAATTCAGATTGTGATTGATGCTGGTGAATTTCAGCTTATTCCTACTGGTGTATTTGTAGCAATTCCAGAAGGATATGAAGGTCAGATTAGGCCCCGTAGTGGGGTAGCTCTGAAGCATGGAATCACTGTTCTGAATTCACCTGGAACTATTGATAGTGATTATCGTGATGAAATCAAGGTAATTCTTGTCAATCATTCTAAGGGAGCAGTGCGAATTGATGAGGGAGACAGAATAGCCCAATTGATTATCTGTAAGATCGAGCAATGTACGATTGAGTCAGTAGAATCGAAGGATGATCTAGGCACTACTGAAAGAATCGGCGGATTTGGTTCTACTGGAATTTGATTAATATTTATTAGGGTCACAATAGTCCGGTTGACGTGCGGAGTCTTATAAACCCTGCGGCTCGGTTCAACTCCGGGGTGACCCACAAATGATTAAAAAGAACATTACAAAAAATAAAACAGTAAAGAAGGTAGCTAAGAAAAAACCTTCTTACAAGAAACGATCAGATGCATTCAAGAATCATGAAATCATGGATCGTTCTTATCTCATGTTTGATATGTTTACTACGTTTATCTCTGAAACAGACATTGTAAAAAAAGATAAGGTAGCAAACAAATTGGCGCAGGAGATAGATACTGATCTGCTTGCGCTATATCAGCATTACGCCAAAAAGTGTTTCAGTGCATAAGGAAAATACAAATGGAATACGTGGTTATTGATTTGGAGACGGTTCCGAAGACTGAAACAGTATCCACCTGGGTTCCTAAGCTAGTAGATGGAAAAGAAGAATTCCCTCCGCTTCATGTTCATAAGATTTGCTGTATTGGTTATTGTATTCTGAGGGATAACCCAACCGAATCAAAACCAATGGTCGAATACAATTCCTTGTTCGACTATAGCTTTGATAATCCGAAGATCAATAACGAGGAACAGATTATTCAGCAGTATTACGATATGGTTGATCAAATGGATCGTTTTACGTTGGTTACGTGGAACGGCAGAACATTTGATCTTCCAGTACTTATCCATCGTATGTATTCTTATGGAATGGATCTGGACTGGTATTATCGTAACAAGGAAATTGCTGGTCGCTACAGTAAGCAGCATATTGATGTAATGGACGTGTTTTGCAATTATGGAACATTTGGGCATGGTAGAGCCCATTTGGATTCGATTGCAAAACTATCAGGACTGCCCGGTAAGGGTGATGTAAAAGGTGACAATGTAAAAGAAATGCATGAGGCTGGAAGATATGAGGAGATACAGACTTATTGTATCACTGATGTTATTCAAACCGCATTCATTTTCTTGAGATTTGCTGCACTATCTGGTCATCTTGGACTGGATTTTCAACTTTGTATTAAGATGATGAATTCGTTGCTTGATAAGTGTCATGCTGATCCAAGGGCTCCTATCAATAACTTGTATCATAAGTCTGATTTGAACAAGCTTCTGATGAGAGACTAAAGGAGCCGAATCATGAACTATATCGAGCGAGTATTTGAGAAATCTAGAGTTTTTCTTCCTGTTATTCATTTCAAGAATTCGGAAGAGTTCTTTCGTAGTGTTGACATTGCTATAAATGCTGGTGCTGACGGTCTTTTCTTCATTAAGCAGGGTGGTATTAGCATGATTGGACTTGATGAACATATTGAAAAAGTTCAATCAAAGTATCCTGAAATATGGAAAGGCGTTAATTATCTTTGTGACAATGCAAGAGCATTGTCAAGACTTCATAATCAATCAAAATTGATTATTTCTGGTCTATGGTGTGATGATGGAATGATCATTGATAATGAAGATATTCCACTTGAAGCAGATTTGTTCAGTGATAAGATGAAAGAAGGTCGAAAGAATGGAAAGTGGAATGGACTTTACTTTGGTGGAGTAGCATTTAAGTATCAGAAACCAGTCAAGAATATTGATTTCGTAGCAAGAGTGGCAAAAGAATACATTGATGTAGTTACTACTAGTGGAGACGGTACTGGTAAAGCGGCAAAGCCTGAAAAGATAATCACATTTAGAAAAGCTATTGAAGATCATGCTTTGGCCCTGGCCAGTGGTGTGACCTGTACCAATATTAAGAATTATCTACCATATGTAAATGCGTTCTTGGTAGCCACAGGTATCGAGGACGAATTTGGTATACTTAATGAAGAGAAAACAAAGAAATTGTCAAAGCTGATTCATGGCTACAAGTGATAAAATTTTTCGTGCTTCAGTAGCATTTATGCTTATAGTTGTATATTTCTTTCTTAGTTGGAATTATATTGGATTTGAACAATCACCAGTATACTTTCCTGTTCATTAAATGGCGCTTTTAGGTAAAGTAAGTAGGATAGGTCAAACAGGTTATAGAACCTGTGATGATATTATCTTTGAAGCTGTATTCGACTCTGATCCAACAGATGAAGATATATCTGAAGCTCAAATGATAGCAGATTATCATCCTGGTGGATATGGTGGTCCAAGATCAATAACAAAGAAACAATTGTTAGATTGTTTTGTAGTTACATGGTGTTGTTACGCTAGTTGTGATTGATATGAGATATAGGATGAATTATTCAATTGAAAAAGTTATTCAAGTATGGAATGATGATACAGGAGAACGTGTAGAGGTTGGTTCAGATAGAGATTGCTTAAAATTAGTAGAAATTCGTAGTTATACAGATGATGGTAAGATTGGTACTTCTATTATTATGGAAAAAGAACAATCTATTCTAATTGCAAAAGCTATTTTGGAGCTATATTCCACATGAAAATCATTTATGCCAAGGAACGAATTCAATGGCATTTGAAGAATGAGTCAAGAATTTTCTTGGCTGGTCCTACCCCTAGAAGATCACACGGTAGGAATATGGCTAAATCATGGCGGCCAAAAGCTATTGATTTGTTTCGGCGATATGGTTATGACGGTGTGCTTTTGATTCCTGAAGATAGAAATGGTTCTATGTCAGGTTCGTATCAGGATCAAATTGAATGGGAAGAGAAAGGTCTTACACTGGCTGATTGTATTTTGTTTTGGATTCCTCGTGAAATGAAATATATGCCAGCACTTACTACTAATGATGAGTGGGGCACCTGGAAGGCTTCTAAGAAAGTGGTTCTAGGCACACCACCTAATGCTGAGAAGGTTCGATATCAGCGATATTATGCTGAAAAGTATAATGTTCCACTGAGCAATACGTTGGAAGAGACTGTAGTTAATTCTTTGTTTATGGTTAACTTTCTATGAACATATTTGTTCTAGATCAGAATCCGGTGAAGGCTGCACAATATTTGTGCGATTCACATGTAGTTAAGATGGCTTTGGAGTCAGCACAGATACTTTGCACAGTTTCATGGGAATGTGACGTATCAGCACCATATAAGGCGACACATAAAAAGCATCCTGTGGTAATTTGGGCATGTAAAACGCTATCGAACTATAATTGGTTACTTGAACACGCTTTCGCTATTTGTAATGAATATAGACTTAGGTATAATGGTCGAATCCATGCTAGTCAAAGTGTCGTAGAGTGGTGCTCGGAACTAGGGGGGCGGCCAGACATGGAAGGTTTAACACCGTTCGCTCAAGCGATGCCTGAAAAATATAGAAAAGAAAATGCAGTAGAAGCTTATCGTGGTTATTATCTTGGCGAGAAGAAAAAGTTTGCAAAATGGAGCATGAGAGATATTCCAGATTGGTGGGTAGAATGAATCGTCACAATCCTCCTATCAAGAATGCTTTTGTACGAGCTACTCATGACGAAAACAATAAACCTCGTATTGAATTGGAACAGTACGAGAAAGATGTATTTGGACTATATCATTGGTTGTGGAAAAGTGGACCAATGTCATTTGAGGATATTGTGAATACAATTCTAGGTGATGACGAAAACTTTAGTATAAAACCATCACAAGAAGAAATCTGTTCATGGTTGATTAAGGAAATTGAATATGATTTCATTCGAGTGGTGAAACTATGAATAATGGATTCTGCGACAAGCCAGACAGGGACGATCCGAGACTTAAGTGTGGTTATCCGATTCCTTGTCCATTTCATACGGTTGTGATTGATACAGTAAATGATACGATAACAAGTCCTATTCGTTTGGATACAGTCGCAGAGGAACATATTAAGCAAGTGATGGAATTCTTTAGACAGTGATATGATTGCCCCCTTGGTGGAATTGGCAGACACGACGGACTTGAGTAAAAATTGAGTGCTCAAAAGGAAACTTTTGAAGTAGAACCGCTCAAATTCGGTGGAACCTTTCAAATGGTAATACCGAGCCAAGACGAATAATATATTCGTAAGGTGTAGAGACTAGACGGGCGGCACCTAAACTGATAAATCAGCACGGTGAAGGTATAGTCCAGACCACAAACATTGTAACAATGGTAGTGAAAACTATAGTGGTAAGAAAATCCGTTGCCCTAAAAAGCGTTCCGGTTCGACCCCGGAAGGGGGCACTAAAGGAGGATAAATACATGATTTCGATTCTTGATCTTCCAGTTAAGCCTAAAGACAGGGACGAAGCAGTAGCTACTAGTGTTATTTTGGATACTTTTCTGAAAGAACGTAATTCAGTATCTAATGCGAATGAATTAGTTACTTTTGTTAGTAGGTGGAAGAATATTTGGCTGCTAAGAGACGAATCTGTTCGCTCAAAAGAAGAAAATGATATTTCAGAATTGAAGTTTAACTCAAACAGTATATTTGATATTTTTGTTAGAATGATTCACGGAGAAGATAATTTTGACTTTAACCAAAGTAATACCAGAGTAGCCGCTACAATAGCTGTACCACCATCTTCTATCAATGCACTAATGTTATCCAAAAAATTCAGATGTAATAGTGATATTGGTTTTGTACGACTATATCTAGATTCTTATAAAGAATTGGAAAATGAACTTAGGGGTTATTAATCATGGTTGACTTTTCTAAGTTTCTTGATGAAAAAAAACAAAGGCTAGACTTCATCATCACGATGAAGATGTGAAAAAAGCAGAGTATTTATCAGATCAAGAGCTTGGAGCAGTTTTGATTCACTACTACCATAATATGGAAGTGTGCAGATTTAGAAAAGGCGAACCAGTTTATGATGCAAAAGTATACTGGGTTTTTATTCCAGAGATAATAAATAGACTGTATGAAGGAAAAGCTCCTACTCATTGTCCCTGCGAAGGTTGTACTTGTTCTGATTGGCGAAGGTAGGAGGCTGAAATGCAGGCGTCTACAAGCTCCGAAAAGAACCTTAAAGAACGTCAACACGTAGCAGGGTGGTTGCCTCCGTGGGCCAAAAACAGGCAAGTTTATACACTCAAAAAATGGTATGTAAGATATAATTCAGAAGATCCTTATTTGGCACCTGAAAGAATGATGATTATGGTTGGTGGTGAAATATATGATCATCCTGACTTTGAAGATGGAAGTAATATAACCACAAGTACAATTAAGGAAGTGCATCAGAGGTATATCCTTACTCACAGTGGTAGCGTATACAAGCTTTATGGTAGGCCAAGAAAGGAATATATGAAATTCCTCAAGGATAATGGAATAACCTACGACGGATATCAGCCTATCAATGTAAAATCATGAATACGTTGAATATTGTTCTTCTTGGTATTAATCTGATGTTCTTTTTATTTAATCTTTCCGAATTAAGCTGGGTAATTAAGCGACGTAGAATGGTTGAAAAATCACTTAATGAAGCAAAAGATAATCTTGCTAAGTCTCAAAAGAACTTGGATGATATATCTGAATTGAGAGATGAAGCTTTGATTGCTTTTGGTAAGGCAGAAATGCTAGGTGAGTTTGCGGATCGTGCAGGCGTTAAGCTTCCAGAAAACAAAATCAAGAACAGGCTTTCGTGAGGTTAATCATGGAAAAAGCATACTTGGTTCTACATTTCGATAACGAAACAAAATCTCTTGTAACATGTGGAATTTACAGTGAATGGCCACTCACAAAGTTGAATAATTCAAGGATAGATGTTTGTGTATTCTCTTCAAAAGCAAAAACATATGATGAAGCATATAAAAAGCTGGCAAATGAGATTTTGAACTTTCCAATGGTAAGCTACAGGTAAGAAAATAGGGTGGGGATCATGATTGCTGAATCGAAGTTAAAGGAACGAATTAAAATACCTGAGTACATTCGAGCATCAGGTGACTGTGTTTGTAAATTATGTGGTAAGGAGTATTGGCGGCATTCATTTGACTTAAATCACTTTGATTGGGATGGTTTTCCTTATCTAACAGTACTTTGCGACGGAACACTGGTGAAGCTATAATGAATAGACTAACTCAGACTACTGAATTCAAAAGACTTGAAAGTTTCAAGCGTTGTCAGATTTGTGGGTTCACAAATGATGACAAGTGTGAATTCTATATGTGGTATGAGTGTGACGATAATGATAAACCAGAATTTGATAAGATACTAATCACCTGTAGAAGTAAAAAGTGTTCAAGAGTAATAGATAAACATGAAAGGCTTTATCGTCAGGTTCCGTGGGGCATGGGCCAACCTGGACACTTCATTCTTTTGTGTGGAGATTGTAAATTCAGAAATGAATCAAATTGTATGCACAAGGATTTGAAATCTAATGGTGGTGAAGGATTGAAAATTATTTTCTCAAGGTCATTTGAAGGATTTATTTGTTTTCATGATGATTCAAATGAATTCGGTGGATTAAAGTGTATACCATTTGAGAAACCAGCAGCAGAGTGTTTAGGTAAGGTGGTTAGGTAATCAATATGTGCAATCCAGACACAAAATTAAACGATAAACCTTGCCCCAAATGTGGTTGCTATTTGATAGCTAATTTTAATTGTTTTTGTGGAGAAGTTCATAGCGATTATTGTGTGAATTGTGGACGCTGGACCGAGCTACAACCTAATCAGTACATCAATTTTACTCCTATTTTGGATGAAAGATGTAGCATTGGTAGAGTATATCACGAACATTCTGAAAAAGAAAAGTCGAATAGACTTAGAGCTTATTTTGAATACATGAAGAAAAGCAGGGAATTGCAATGATCCATAATGTAGCTGATTTTCCTCATGGTATTGCAATTCACGGAGATTTTCCATCTGATGACGTTCTAGCCAAAGTAAAAGATGTTATTGCTAAGTCTGGTAGTAAGCTACCACTTACAATAATGGATCCTCCGTATGGTAATATCATAGATGATGAATATGATAGGTATGATAAAGATCACGATTTAGTAAAAGAACTTGTTACTGTATCTAAGGTCATTGGTGATTTGACAGTTTCAGGTGGAGCATTGTATGTTTGGGGAGGTATAGGTAAACCTGGATTTAGACCTTTTTACAAGTTTATGTTGGAATGTGAAGAGAAAACATGTTGGAATCTATCCAACCATATTACGTGGAAAAAGAAGCGTGGATACGGAATTCAACATAATTATCTATTTACTAGGGAAGAGTTAGCCTTCTTCATAAAAGGTGATGTTGAAAATCCGCATATATTTAACTACCCAATTACTAGGGAAGAGTTAGCCTTCTTCATAAAAGGTGATATTAAGCATCCACACATATTCAAAGTGCCGCTTCTAGATGAAAAACGCGGGTATGCTGGGTACAACAAAAAGTATCCCGCAAAGTCAGAATTTCTTCGTCGCTCGAATGTGTGGGTAGATATAACAGAAATTTTAAAGGGTAAGTTAGTTAATGCTCAGAAGCCTGTTCGAGTAATTGAGATTCCCATTGAGACTCATACTAAAGAAGGTGACTGGGTTTTGGATACTTATGCAGGTAGCGGAACAACGGCAATTGCTGCTATGAATAAGAATCGAAAATTTATCATAGTTGAGAAGGAAAAGAAAGAATTTGGAATTTGTATTGATCGAATTAATGAATGGTACACAAATAGATGAAACTAGAATCTCCACTTGACTCTAGTCAACCTTACAGGGTTTATCTTTGTGTGTTAGTTAGAAAAGGTTATCGTAATCATAAGAGTGTTGTAATTGGTGCAGGAATATACGATACGCCTACACCTGAAACGCCTCGTGGTGTCCAGGCTTTAGTTGTAGACGCAATGGACGGAGTTACAGAGGAAGTAGCAGAAAAGAAGCTAATTAAGTTTTTACGTTTTAGAGATAGACAGTTTCGTAAGGGAAAGGCTACGTACATTCAGCATTAATTTAGAAGGATTTTTTATGAGTGCTCACAATGTAATGAGAAAAGTAAAAAATAATGATTCTAGAATGGGTAATAGTTTGCCAAAGACTATTGAATTGAATATGTATGATCATTGTTGCGGAATTCATGGAGCAGCTAGAGAAAGAAAAGGAATTAAAAAAGGAACAAATGCTGCTCGCAGAAGATATGAAAAAGAAATTATAAGAAGTTATATTGATGAATTGAGATAATAATGCATAAAGTAATAACATGGTATGAAATTATATGTCCAGATGGAATGTCAAGGAATGATTCATATTTTGATAGAAATGAAGCTAATTTAGATGTTATCAAATTCAACAAATCTACAAATGGTTGTGGGCGTGGATCTCTTGGTTCTAAAGATTTATATAGAGAAGGATCACAATTAGATAAAGGTAAGTGTCCAAGTGGTGATCATTGGGTTCGTGTTAGAATAACAAGACTATACAATGGAAACTCGTGATTTTGCTTTTGCGTTGAGATTGTTGAAGCAAGGTAAAAGAGTAGCTCGCATTGGATGGAATGGAAAAGGTATGTGGCTTATACTAATTCCGGCCGATGCTTGGCATACGTCTGTAGGCCCAAGTTCAATGTTTATTCCTAATGCCCGTAGACTTCCTTGGATTGCTATGAAAACGGTGGATGGTGGCTTGGTGCCATGGTTGGCAAGTCAAACGGACATTCTGGCCGAAGACTATGTTGAAGTTACTGATTATTAGGAATTTGATTCAATGAAAACATTCTCTCAACGAGTAGAGGTTTGTTATCCTGATCCAATGAGAGATGATGACATTTTAGTAATACTGGCACCATACATAAGAAAAAATGGTAAGTTCGTATGTGATGATGAAAAGATTCCAATTATGTACAGATTATTGAAAGGGAGTTCAATTCGTTTTAGTAAGCAGTATGCAATTCTGTTGACACCTATTTGGTTGTGGAATACTTATCTGAAAACAATATCAGAACTCTCGGCCAAGAAATTGAATGCTTAGGTGATATCATGACAAGACAATCTATTGATGAATATTTTTTGCAACTAGCAAGTTTTATTGGTTCGCGTGGTACGTGCGACCGTGGGAGACTTGGAGTTGTTTTGGTTAAAGATAAAAGAGTCCTTACTACAGGATACGTTGGTTCGCCTTCTGGTCTTCCTCATTGTGACGATGTTAATCATGAAATGCATACAGTAATTCATGAAGATGGAATTAAAACACGTCATTGTGTAAGAACTACTCATGCTGAAATAAATGCTATTTGTAATGCAGCAAGATATGGTATAGCTGTTGAAGGTGCTACACTGTATGGCAAATTTGAACCGTGTTATGCTTGTGCAAAAGCTATCATTAATGCCGGTATCAAAAGGGTTGTATGTGAAAAAGCTTATCATGCTGCTGTGGAATCTAGGCGAGTACTAAAAGAGGCTGGTGTTGAATTGGTAGTACTAAATTCTCAAGTTGAATACTATATTGATCAAGGTGCATAAGTATGAATAGACATATGACATATTTGGCTTGTCCATATTCACACGATGATCCTCTTGTGCGAGAGTATCGTTTTAATATGTCAGTGATAGCATCATGTAAGTTAATTCAACAGAACGAATTAGTATTTAGTCCAATCGCTCATTGTCATCATATTGCAAAAGTTGGAGAACTACCAAAAGACTGGGGATACTGGCAAGACTTCGACACTAAAATGATATCAATATGTGACTCTATAACAGTGTTAGATATTGATGGATGGAGAGAATCCGAGGGAGTACAAGAAGAAATAAAGTTAGCTATTAAATTGAGTAAGAAATTGAGAACCATGAATACTATAGATTGGAAACCTACAGTATTTTGGTTAAATGAACCAATCGTACATATGCCATAATATGTGGTAATGTTTAAATTTAGAAGTACACGAATATGACAGCAGGTAGGAAAGCAAATAATAATAGAAGCGACTATGGCACTCCAAAAAAGTACGCCAATGCTATAAGTGAATTCTTTGATAATAATATTCAGCTAGATCCATGCTCAAATGAGTTTTCATTAATTGATTCTAAAGTAAAATATATATTACCGGAAAATGATGGATTAAAATGTTCTTGGGATTTTTCAACCATCTATGTTAATCCACCATACGGAAGAGATAAGATAAATAATACATCAATATATGATTGGCTGTGTAGATGCTGTATAGCTAATATAGTGTATGAATCAGAAGTGTTAGCTTTAGTTCCAGTTGCAACAAATACTCAACATTGGAAGGATAATATTTTTGGAAAGTCATCGGCCGTGTGTTTTTTGTATGATTCTCGTGTTAAGTTCTTGATAAATGGGATACAATCTGGCACAGGAGCACCAATGCCTTGTGCGATAATTTATTGGGGCAATCGATTTGATAGGTTTTTCATTGTATTTGGTAAATTTGGAGCAGTTGTAGATTTGCGTCACCTGATTAAGAAAAAGAAAATTAATAACACTATAAAGCAGTTAACTTTGATTCATTGATAAAAATGGCTATAAATAGATTAAAAGCATACAAGTACAGTTTTTTCATTGGTTTGTACGTTGCTTTAATTATGTATGCCGTAACAATTGCTGGTATGATTGTATTTAGAGACTCTATTGCCTTTTACATATTTGTATCTATTGATGTGCTTATGTCATTGGGTGTATTTGCCAAGTCCATAAATTGGAATGTTAAAAACAATCCAATGCTTCGAGAAGAAGATACAAGTTCCGGTGCTATTGATCTTAGTGAATATGCTGAACAAAAAGTAAAGATTCACCCCAGGTGGCTTGCCGACTATGTGACATTAGCAAAGATTGGTTTGATTTATCGTCATTGTAAAAACGATAAGATGCCAAGTTCCTTGATAGAAAGCTTTAATGTAATAGCTGATTCTTATTTCAACGAACTTAGTGAGGAAGAAAAAGATATTGCAGAACATGATTTGGAAAAGCTAGATTATTTCTTTGATTCTCTAAAAGAGGAAGAAAATGACAAGTGAACGTCGTTGCTATGTGGTTAGCGATGAGGACTTGATTGCTTTCGCGAATCGTGTTAAAAAGATGCGAGCAGACGGTTTATCTATTTCGGAAATTGCACGAGTACTAAATCTGAGTAGAGGAGCAGTGATTAAGCGTTTAAATAAGTATAAGAGTTTGCCAGGAGTGACTGAAAATGAAACAAAGACTTTATAGGGCATTTTGGGCGACAGTTTTTGTTTTGTATGGATTCTACAAAGATGTTACAGATGAGATCAAATAGAGAAAATGACAGCACTAGACATTGTATTTGGTACTTGTATTCTTTACTATAATTGGTGCATATCATGTCGGATACAATGCTGGATTTAGAGATGGATAAGATTCGATACGAGGACACTGATTTTTCTTTTGTATGTTATTACTGTGGCAATAAAACACGTCAAAGTCCAGTCATTTTTGATGTTAGAGAATTTGATGAATACACAAAAGATGATTACATAATCTATCCATCGTGTTGTGGACGGTGTTGTACGAATGAAATATGGCGAAGTATTTGTTTAAATGATTGTGATAAAGAAATTCTTGATCTATCGTTTTATGCAGATGAACAAAGTATTCAATGTGCTAAAATACAAGAAGCTTATGACAGAATCTGTATGAAGCATAATATGATTAGACCAGGAACAAATTAAATTATTAGGGTCCATAACTCAATTGGTAGAGTATTCGGCTTTTAACCGAAAAGTTGTGGGTTCGAGCCCCACTGGACTCACTTTCGTTTAGTAAAGGAAACAATCATGTCTGAGATAGTAAATACATTTTGGCTTCGTGGTCCTAAGACGCTAGACGGTAGAGGCGAACCGATTACTTTGGTTGCATACAATATGCTAGCCAATGGTGTCATTCGTTATGCTACCGCGACACATTGTCCTCCAGATAGATTTGTTCGTAAGCACGCACATAATAAAGCTCTAGGTAGACTTAAGAGTAGTGATAATTCAAGTCTGATTACTGTAGACAAGACCATTGGACCGGAAGCTTCTATTGCTACTCATATCATTAGAACATGCAAATGTTGTGATCCTGCCATCAATTCAAGAATTGTAACCGCAGCAACAATGTCTCTTCCTATTTTGATTGATCGTTGGAAGAAAAAGACAGTTGTGGAAGACTGAAAGAATAAATATATGAAAAAGGATAAGTTAACAAAACAGGGTGTTCGTGATTTGGGTAATAACAACAGGAAAGCTAAGACTGTTGAAATACCAAAAGACTGTGATCACAAAAGAATGAAGGTTCGTCGTCGGGGCGAGCGATGCGAATGCCCTGATTGTGGACTTGTTTTTGATGAAGAAGCGTATGGAGTTTGAAAATGGAAAAGATAACACTTGTAAGGCGACTGAATTCTATCATCGAGATCAAAAGAACACCTACAAGTGTTTCCTGTATTGAGATAGCTAGATTCATTAATGGTTCCTGGTATACAATAAATAAAAATGCTACAGAGTACGATGTGTGCGATCTAGATACTGCTAAAAAATATGATATAATCAAGAAAGATGGATGGAAGTTTCTTGACAAATGTCGAGAATGTCCATTGTTTATGATAAGCACAAACAATGAGAAATAATCAATGTTAGAGTTAAATGATTTTGAATATGCTGTACTACTAGGGATTTATGAATTTTCAGCAAATCATGGTTTTAGATTAGGAATTAATCAAGATTATATTCTTGGTAACATTGGATACCATCATAGTAATAGATTTGAACAAGTCTTAATTGATTTATCAGAATATGGATTTATCTTTTATAAGAATATATATAGAAATAGATATTGGTTACCAACTAAAAAAGGTAGAAGATATATCGAAAAGAAGTAAAAATCGATTTTCGGTGCTCAAATCAGAATGATTCTGATTGAGTTTTCGGCATGTTCGGGATAATCGGAGAAGTATCATGGCTAACTACATAGATGAGAAACGTCCTATTGGTCAGTATTCAGAATCGGTGAGATTATTGATTGCAGATTTACAAAATAATGACTCGTTAGAAGTTAGAAAAGCAAGAGCCACACGCTTGCGAGAACTTGCTAAAGATTCGGATACGAATACTTTACCTAACAGAACAAAGCGTGAGCTAAAACTTTTGGCATTGGATATCGATCCAATTGCGGTTCCTATTGATCCTACCTCTGCTTCCGCGCAATTGCCTCTAGAACCGTCCGCAGGTTGGCAGGCTCCCTCTTGCTCTGTTGGTGCCAGTGGAGCCGTCAGAAAGCCTTTAACGGTGCAACGAGCCCCTATTCGTCAAGTCCTTATGGGTTCGCCCATTGCTGCGCAAATCAAGAGAACGCCTGTTACAAAAGCGTATTACAACAAAAATGATCCAGCGAGTGTAGTTTTAGCAAATAAGATAGAAGAAGAAATGATTCTATCTGTTTCTGATAGCTATACTGCTACATGTATTGAACTACTCAATCAGTACGCTTCAAAGAATTTTTCTTCCGGTTTCTATCCGTTTCCTTCTAATCCTGTTGTAGAATACCAAACCAATGATGGTGTTTTGGTTCGTGTCCTCATTCTCACAAGTGCAACCGTTACTATTCATAACAAGCGTTATTATATTCATTTTGAAGTAGATGGCGAGATGATCAAGAGTAATCACCCAATGATTCTTAAGAATCAAAAGGGCATACCTTGTGAAATCTTTGCTGATTCAGAAAATGTATCTTCTGGTGAAAAAAGATGCATTCGAGCTATTCGCTATCGAGATGGAGCCATCATTCGTTACTGGCTTCATGAGATAGGCGGCAAGGATATTTTGGATGGTGCTGCCTATTACAAGGTACGTGACAATAATATCATTCAGATTGAATTCAATCAGTACATCAAAGAGATGCACCGTATTGGTAAAAAGCTCAATCTAGGATGATAAAGATTTCTGAAAGGAATCCTGCTCATAGTGATTTGGCGTAGTCTTACCCCTTTCCCTACGTTAGTCATTGTTAGCAGGTTCCTTTCGGAATTGTTTGGAGATTGAAAATGTCAGAAGAAAAAATATTCATGTCTGATCCCTCTACAACTCAAGTCAAAACTGGAACTGAAGTTAGACTTGAGTTTCTAGAAACTAAGATTAACTACTTACTTGAACAATTAGCTAAAATTGATGAGGAGCTTAAAACAAGACAGAAAGAAAGTAATTATTCTGAAGATAGAGTAAAGAAAGTTGTTGAGTCAATACTTCAGAATAAAATAGTTGTTTTGATTGAAGGTGCAGTTTGGCTTAAAGTTGGTGATAAATATGTAGCTCATAATTCTACTCTATTTGATGAAAGAACAGGTTTGCCAAGAACAGGTGAAGGTGCAACTGTTTTTCTTGCACTTTGTGACTTGGCAAATAGATATATTGTAGATGAATTTGGTCTTCCGAAGCCTGAAAATACTGAGGTTTAATTATGAGCACAAAAGCTGAAAGAATTCAATATTTGCACATGCAGATTCTTAAGGCAAAGGTTGATTATTATGGAGAAGGTACATCAGTTTCTGATCAGGTTTTTGATGCCTGGGTTGATGAGCTTAGAGAGTTAGATCCTAACAATTCTCTACTCAAGACGATTGGTGCCCCTGTCTCGGCAACTACAGAATGGAAAAAAGCCACACACTCTATTCCAATGGGTTCATTGGACAAAGTTAATACACCAGAAGAATTGACTAAATGGTCTAGAATTGTTCCACGTAACAGTAAGATATTTGTAGCAGAAAAATTAGACGGTATATCTATTGAGATTATTTATCAGGTTGGAAAATTTGTTCAAGCTATTACTCGCGGCGACGGTTTAATCGGTGAAGATATATCTAAGAATGTAAAGAGAATGAGTGGTGTTCTTTTGACACTACCGTCTAGGTTCAATGGTTCGCTTCGTGGCGAAATCATTATGACCAAGACAAATCATGCTCGTTATTTTCCTGAAAAAGCTAATCCTAGAAATGCAGCTTCTGGAACCGCAAAACGTCTAGATGGCGTCAATGTTGATAAGTTAGATGTAATATTCTATAAAGCTATTGGAAATTTTGACTTCGATACAATGCAGAATGAGTTTGAGTGGTTAAACAAGAACAATCTTAGAACACCAAATTACTGGGTATTTTCTAGTGTCAAAGAAGTCAATGAACTTTGGCGTAAATATCAAGACGTGGATCGGGCCAAACTAAATTATGAAATAGATGGTTTGGTAGTAAGTGTCGATGATATGGAAGCCCATTCTGAACTGGGCGATAAGGATATGCGTCCAGTTGGTTCTATTGCTTTCAAGTTTGATAACGAAGCAAAAGAATCAACAATCAAAGATATTATTTGGCAGGTAGGCAACAGTGGTCGCGTTACCCCTGTTGCTGTAATCGATCCGGTTACACTTGTTGGTGCAAAAGTAACTCGTGCTAGTTTGTATAATCCTGCTTATATTAACGAATTAAAATTAGACATTGGTGCCAGAGTGCTTGTCGTCCGTGCCAACGATGTGATTCCGCGCATTGAAGAGTTGATTAAAGGCACTGGTAAGGTAGCCAAGCCCCCTTCGTCCTGCCCCTCGTGTAGCAGGCCCTTAAAGATGTCTGGAGAGAACCTGTTATGCACAAATTATGAATGTCCAGAACAGGTCATTGGAAGAATCAAAAATTGGATTAAGGAATTGAATATTCTTGAATGGGGCGAGACAACCATTGCAAAACTTGTCCAATCGCGTAAGGTAAAGAGTATTGCTGATTTGTATGACTTGTCTGTTGGAGACATCATGCAGATTGATCGTATGGGACAAAAATCAGCCGAAAAACTTCATGAACTACTTTGGAATAATATAGAAATTCCACTTCATGTGTTCATTGGAGCACTTAGTATTCCGATGATTGGTTCGGATATTGTTAAGACAGTTATGAATGCAGGGTACGATACTCTTGAAAAATTACGTGACGTTAGTACCACTAGTTTAGAGTCAATTCCAGGCATTGGCGCGATTCGAGCAAAGTCGCTAACCGATGGAATTGATGATAATGAAGATTTGATTGAAGCCATTCTTGCCAACGGTGTTAGAATCAAGAAAAAGGTAGTAGGCTCGCTGACTGGAAAATCTGTATGCTTTACAAGTGCAGAGATTCCTATGAAGCATAAACGTGCTCAATTGGAGCAATGGGCCATAGAAGCAGGAGCCGATGTAAAATCATCCGTTGGTAAAACATTATCATATCTTGTGATCACTGATCCAAAGAGTACTAGCAGTAAAGCTGTTGCTGCGCGTAAATTTGGAGTAAAAATGATTACTGAAGATGAATTCCTAAGAATGGTTGACCACGAAAACGATTGAGGTTCAAAATGATTTATTTCGTCACTCACTGTAACAAAGAAGAACTGCTCCAGCTTATTAAACTGTCCAAGGACAATGGTACAAGTACTATTCTCTTTGCTGATAAAGATTCAGCCCAACGATTTTTGAGCGAAGTATCCAGAACACGTCACTGTCGTGGTCTTAGAATTGTTGAATTGTCCATCACAGATATTTCTGGTACTTTAGAAGACGATTATGATGAAATAATTAAACCAAAGATTGTTGAAGACGGAAAGTGAAATGGCAATTTATATGTCTCCTTTTACCGCAAATAAAAAAAACATAACTAATCGAATTTTGGCCGCTTGGGAAAAAGCACCACATCTTCGATTAGGACAACTTATCGAAAATGCAGTAGACGAAGAGTACAAGAATTCAAAATTAAAAGTAGATTTATTCTATATTCAAGACGATAAGCTTCTAGAACTAATTGAAATATACATTAGAAAAAATATGTAGAGGGAAATATGGCAAGCAGAAAACAGATTCGTGATGAACTAAACAAGCGAGCTATTGCCCTTCCAAACATGAAAGGCAAACAATATTCTGCCAAAGAGAAAGAAGAATATTTTGAATTCGTGCGAAGAGAACGAATTAGAACTGGTGGCGATCCTTCTGAAAAAATCATTAGCGCACTGAAGAAAGCTAATGTCATTATTGAAAATAACAAAACCGATTCTGAAACAGAAACTTCAGAATCAGAAACCAAGTAACTGTAACCTGTAACCCGCGGAGAGAAAATTATGGCTCTGAGAAACGGTTTTGATAAGCAGTCAATTAAACGTAAGAATGCGGAGGAAAGAAAAGCTGCCTGGGATGGCTTATCAATCAAAGATAAGATTGCGTCTTTAGATGGCAGACTTGGAAAAGGTAAGGGTGCTGTCAAGCAAAGGGCTCGATTGCAAAAAGAATTGCATGGTGGCATTCAAAAGCAGGAACTTGCCCCCGTGCCCCCTACCCCCCTGCCCCAAGAGGAAGACACTCAGCAACATTCTATTACTGTAACCAGTGGTGAGAATGGATTTGTTGCAAAAATCAAGGGCATCAATGAAGTAGCTTTTGGTAGTACAAAAGCAGAAGCAAGAGCTAACGCCAAGAAACTTATCAAAAGCTATTCAATCTGAGGAATGCCATGAGTGACTATAATAAGATTAGACCTGTTGGAAATAAAGTTGCGATTACCCGTCTACCACCTGAAAGCATGTCAAAAGGTGGAATCATTATTCCAGATAGGTATCAAGACAAGTCTCAAATTGCAAAAGTTATTGCTGTTGGACCTGGAAAGACATTAGAAGACGGTACAATTCAGCCAATTTGTGTTGAAGTTGGCCAAACAGTTGTAATTCCATATTGGGCTGGAAATGATACCAAAGTAGGGGATCATTCGTTTATCTGTATTCATGATACAGACATTCTTGCTATTATTGAGGACGACTAAAATGGCTAAAAATGCACCAGTGGACAATGGAGATAGTTTTTGCCGGGCTCCCATTGGTATTGTGGACTGGACTGCTCGTGCTAGAGATAAAGAAGTAATTGTTCAAGCACATACTTGGTTTGAAGCTAGAGAAAAAGCAGCAATTCATTTTAATGAACCAAATATTCAGTCCATAGAAGTAACTCAAAAAGTTATTGAAAACAATACTCAGCCTACATCGTATGAAAAGTCTACATGCTCTGCTTCTAGGTGCTCGGCATCATGCAAGACTTGAAAGAAAATGCCATTATGGCAGTCTTCAAAGCCCTGAATCTTGATGTTTCATTTGGAACATCACTTAGATTCACAAAGAAAGAAGTTGAAGACTGGTTCAATTCTTCTCCAGAAATAGAGCGCACTGATAAAGAGTACGAGAGAATTGCCAGGAATCCGTACTTGACAGCAGGTGCATTTCTCTTTGATAGAAGAAAACGAATATAGTATCAAACAAATACACAAAAGGCTAGGAATATGATTTCAAAGTCATACTCCTAGCCTCTTTTGTATTGATTTATTTCCAATTTTTTATATCAGAGATCATTTTTTGGCTCATTTTTTAATCAATAGACCAACCTCACAATTTTCCAAAATGAATTGAGTTGTCAACATACCCTTATTTTCTGGAGTAATTCTTGGTGTTCCTGGAGAAAATACAAGCCGAAACACCAGTGCTTCATCACCACTTTTCATGGTAATGGAACAACGATTAACTGGAATCGCCATATCAAAAATCTTTGACATGGCATACGCAGTCTCTTCATACCCAATTGTTGATTTGAATTCTCCTGCATTAAGCCATTTAATGGCTTGATGTGTATCAACCAGCCTGTATTCGTAACTACCCGGAGAGGTAATCACTGCCGAATTAAGAATGTATCTCATTTTTCAAACTCCGTAGTTTTCTTTCCAAATTTCAAATTCTTCAGTGGGCATACGAAGAGTCGTATCCCATGTAAAGATTTCCACGTCGCCAGAAGAACAACGTCTACCTGTTTCTGTAAACAGGTAGCCGTTTTCCTTAAGACGGACAACCAAATGCTCCGTCCCGACACAATGAATATTCCCTCCTTTTTGAAGGAGAATCTCAGCATTCACTGCTTCGATTCTACTGAAACTGCCTCGAAAACCACTCAAAGCAGTAACCAAAAGGATTCTCTCATCCTGCTCCTTTTCACAAGGAACAAGAAGAAGCGTTCCCTTTTCTTCGGTTACAATTAGCTTGGAATATTCCTGTTCTTGACGATAATTTCTAGTTACTGCCAAAAACGCGGTATAACGGGCTCCGTTCCCACGAAAAGCGGGAAATGGAGTTTCGCTCCAAGCCCACGGACTTGGACGATAGCTGTTGGTCTTTTCTGCTGCATTAACGAGCTTTAACATGACTTCTTGGCTCCTGTACCTAGAACCTAGACGGGTGGCATGTGACTGATCTGACACCAGCATGTTACCACCCCGTTCGGAACGAAGTCAACCTGCTACTTTTGATTACTTGGTAGGAGAAAGTGGGTAATAACTAATAAACAGACTTAGTAAATACTATAGTATCAACTAATGATTTTACAAATTTAGTATCTCCAACTAAATTAGTATAATCACTAACAGAATCAAATTTATTTCCTGTTAATTGACGATAAACATCTTCTGGTGTTTTCCATTTATTACGTAATACGTATTTTACTTTATACAAATCTTTTCCAATACTTGCACTAATTGTTCTAGACCACCAATCAAGTGTTGATACAGTTTCATACTGTCCTTGAATCATTGCTCCTGCATAAAAACTATCTGTTGATTCATCATAATAATTACAAACCAATAAAGTACCTTTAGGCGGAATATAATCCCAAACATTCTTATTTATCTTTGTAATTGTTTTAACTTTAGGCAATGCACCAACATTTCCATCATGATTACAACCACAACCACAACCACTTAATCCTAACTGTGGTTTAGGAACGCACATGTTTGTGTTGGGATCGTAAACATAACCTTCTGGACAATAAATTCTCATTTTTGAATCTCCAATCATAGAAGGAATCGGACTCATATTTGAATTGGCCTCACCGTCATATCTATTGAAAGGATAAGAGCATGAACCATTTGTGCAAGAGCTACCCGACAGACCTACCCCTGAAGACGGCTCTACCTGTTTTTCAGCAAACCACTGATAAATCATGCTAACCATGTATCGTAATTCGTTAGCCTGTGGTTCCTGAATACTAAAGCCACCAGAATACCTATTAAAGAGTGGTGCAATAGGATTAAAGGTAGCAGTCCAGGTGGTGAATAGCTCGTAAGGACCATTCGGCCAGATAGACGGAAGCACTTCTTTAATAATCGTATCCTTCATGTACATTAGATCAGCAGGAACAAAACCGGCATCTACCGCTGTCTGCCAATAGAACTCAGCATATGTTTTTTCACATGCAATTGGACTTATCTTGGCACAATTGAAACAGTCAAACCAACTAGGCGCATTCATCTGATTATTGTAACTCATTTTACATTCCTCTACTTCTTTGAATTGATAATCATATTTTTACGAGCAGCTTTTTTATTGATTTCGATAGTTTCTTCAATTTGAAAAATTTCACGAACACGAGCTTCTATCAAAGTACGATCAACAGATGGATCCATTTGAGCTATCTCATCAACATATGATTTAACTTTATCTTCAATATTTTCCATAATTAACTCCATTATGCAATTTCTACAGATGCACTAAGATATGTAGCCGATGATCCACCAGGATTAGTGTGTTCAATGACAAGCAAATCCCCCGGTGCAACTACGTCAATTAGAGTTGTGGTTACAGCTTCGTATGATGCGGCAGGAATTGTTAAAATCACAGCCGTAGCAACCGGAGTTACGCTACCAACGGGAACGCGCCAAACTTTTATAGGAACATCAATACCCGGTGCCACATTGAGTCTTACTCGAAGTTTTTGTAAAGTTCCATTGTTAGCTACGACATAACCAAGAGAAGGCACTGTTGTTCCAGGTACAGCATTTGCTTGTTCTGTACCATTAGGCAGCAAAAACATAGCTGCACCAGTATTTGTAATGGCGCCTGCTGTTTGCATTACGTCTGGATTACCAACTGGAGCCAAACTATCATTATATGCATCAGTAATTAATGTTCCCCATCTAGACTGAAGATAAGGCATTTGTAACCAGGATCTAGCTCTACCATCAAAATTAATCTGATTGACACCAGATCCAGCAATCGTTGGAAGATTTGTGGGCCATGGTCCGCCTACTGCTAATCTTCCACCAAAACGCATACGCACACCATATGTTACACCTGGATTAACACCAAATAGTAATCCACTTAACCGAGCTATTCCAAGATTTTGAATTTCAAGTGGTGCATAAAAAGCACTTCCAGGTACATCAAATATTCCTATATTATCACCAGCCAAACTACCTTGAACACAGTAACCTCCAATAAGGACAGGACAATTAATGAATATACAAGTATATTGAAACTGACAAAGATTCGTCCATACAGAAAATATAACCATATTTGTCATCATACAACAATAAAATTGACTCAATGATGAATTTCTATGCGTAATAAATCTACCAGTCATATAGCATCCATTGAATCTGGCGCCATGTGAATGTGTAGATCGTAAAATGCACTGAACAAAATTTAGATCACCGTAATTATATCCCCCATCATCTTTTAGATAAGAATAATAAATATTATTATCCTTTACTATATCTACATATCTAAATGTACATAGACCAATATTGCTTGTAAATGTTGCCGCTCTTGTTGTATATGTATGTAGTCGTCTTATTTTAATAGCTGGAAGATCATATATTGAAAACGAATCACCACCAGCTAAAGTAGGTAATGTGGCTCCTGTAGCTTGAACAAAAGAAGTGTCATTGTTGTATTTACCAGGATTACTTGTCCAGGCAGCACTACCGCCAGCATCTTTACCAATAAAACATGTATATCCAGTTGCTGGACCACTGGTAAATTCCATTAAACAACCAATGTATGCAGCAATACTTGGCCAATCTGCTGTTACTTTATACGGCTCACTTGATGTAAATGTAGCCCATGCTGTTGTTGTATGAGTATTTACTACTGTACGTTCTCCAACAACATTAAGACTACCTGTTTCTAATATGTGAACTGTACCATCGATCACGTCACCACTGGCAAAATCTGAATGGATAGTAACAGTTACAGGAACAGATATAATCCATTCACCAGTTTCCATTAACGTTCTACGTTGTAGTTCTTTCCATGTTTTAATAGCAGTTCCTAATGCTAAACCATTAGCTAAGTCACTGCCATTAATAGGATCAATATGCCAAGTTACTTGATTAGACCAAGCTTCTTGAGCAGGATCCTGCCTTAACCAATTTCCACCGAAATCTGAATCAATAATAGTGATTGCATCTGGAGTAAGTGTACTGGTCTGATCATAGATAAATGTACACTTTAGATTCTCTACATACTTCATTGTTCCATCAGGAACTAAAGCAGGGGTTAAGTCTGAAGGAGTATTTACTGTATCATCAGCGAATGCATCACTGACAATACGCATGAGTTTTCCCCATGCAGAAGTAATACGTGTATCTTCGTGAACTAATTGAACGTTATGATTTTTAGACATTTTGATATATCCTATTATTTAATATCTTTTGGTGAATATTGAGGAACCGATGTCTTTTTACGACCAGCATAAAAATCATCGCCAATTGGACAACAATATCCTTCTGGACAACCCGTATTAGGGCCGCCACAGAATTCACTTCTACCACAACACATTCCATTTCCACAAGATCGTCCTCTTGTTCCACATGGATAATCTGTGTCTGGCCCAACCGGAGGATTTAATATACCACCATTACATGAATTGCCTGAAATTGATAGAGCTAGTAATAAGAAAAAACAAGATTTCATTGTGATTCCCATTCTCTATTCAATTCCACTGGCTTTTTAGAGGCTGGGGCTGGGGCTGGCATGGCTGTAGAATTAGCCGTAGGACTGGCAGCGGAGCTAGCCGTAGGTGAACTACCGCCCGACAATGGGACTGCGTTTACGGAGCTTTTAGGTGTGCTGCGAGGGGGCTTTACCTCGACGATAGGAGCCGGGGGAGCCATAGGCGGCGGTTCTACACTCATAGCACCATTAGCATCGGTTGCTTTATGATATTCATCTACATATTTACGCAAACGAACCAAATCTAATCTATTCTGTTCAGATTCGTCAGATAGTCTTTCAATAGCCTCCACAAGAACTTTATACATACTCTGCGCTTTTTGTTCTTCTGGCTTCTTATTTAGCGCAGCAATAGATACAATCATAGCCGTGACTGAAGCTATCAATCCGGCATATGCTGTAATAGTCTTTGGATCTTTTAGTCCTGGCATGATAAGTACCTAAATATGTGCAAAAATGTCCCGGTGAAGTCAGGTAAATAGAGTTGATACCTGGGACATTTTTTGACTGAATTACATTTTACATTCCATGTCTCATAAGTTGTTGCGCTGTGGCTATATGCTGTGCAGCCATATGTGCGCTCTCAGCAAGCATTCTTTCGCCAAGTTCATCTGATTCTAATAACATTTTGTCTTCAGATATAGATGCATAAAATTCAACCATGTATGTTAATATGTCATCTGGATCTATATTATTTAATGCATTGTCTAAAAATTCTCTTACATGCCTTTTCATAACTTATCTCCTTATTTATGCATAACAGTCTGCAATTTCATCATCTGGTTCTAAAATCTCTTTGGATCTTTTAGTCCTGGCATGATAAACACCTAGCTAGGCATAACAATCTGCAATTTCATCATTAGGTTCTAAAATTTCTTTCATATTACAATACAAATTCTGCATCGCATGTTTTGTTGTAAGTCCACGTCCAATATACCATTCAGCATTAATTGGATTTCCTAAATCAGTATCCTTTTTAGGTTTGATTTCCAATAAATCTTCACCTAGTTCTTCATCAACCTTCATTGCATAGACTTCAAAATAGATTGACGATTGTTTTTCTTTAGGATCCCAATCTTTTCGTTCAACGACAACTATTGCTAAATCATATATTGAATTCAAGTAACCATAGTTCACGAGGAGTTGAGCAAAATCTTGACGAATTTGATCAAATCCTTTTTTAGTAAAGAAGCCCATGGTTACCTCACCATTTTATCTTCAATTTCAATCAAAAATTGTACTGCATACTTAAGTTCAGCAACATCGGCACGAGACACACCACGATAGTGTATCTTCTTTAAATCTCTCAAGGTTAGATTCAGATTATGAATGGCATCTTGAACTATTTCTTTGGTAATATACTCTGCACGATCTGCGTACAGTGATGATCCTATCGCGTAAACAGGATCATTTTGACCTGCGTGCCAATCCATAATTACTCTATGTAATCCAGCATCACAAAAATTTCCCCAATTAATTTTTTTCTTAATTGAAGTCAAATCTATTCGCTTTTTCATATTAAATACCTACTTTACAATTGATTCAACTTTGGTAATTGGTTCTGGATTGGTTTCTTTTAACCACATTTGTGTAACGCCAGGGCTTTCTTCCGCTCGGCACCATGGACACATACCATCAGAAGGAATTCGATCACCAACCAATGCACATGGTTTACCACAAATATAACAACCCTCAACTTTTTCAGCTATTCTCATAACGCTTACTTCTTTGTATAATGATAAACGCCATATCCTACGCCTGCTGCTGCGACTAAACCAAGTGCTGCCCAACCCCATGGAAAACTAGATTCCTCTTTTACTGGTTCTTTATTTTCATCACCAGTCTTAGTTAATTCATCACCAGTGGTAGTAACCAAATCATCTGATTTAGTAGTATCTTCTTCAGTAGGAGGATAAAGAACATTCTTTAATGTATCATCATATGTAGGTCCGCACATATGAGTATTGGGATTCCAAACCATATTCACAACTTCACACTGATCTTTTGCTGATTTCAATGTAGCATCAAAACCGTCTTTACTATAATCAACACAACGATTGTTAATGCAAACCATTCCATCTGGACATGTCTTATTGTAGTCACAGAAAGATCCTGCTCCCTGTGCTTCAGCTTCGCCTAAACCAACACGCTTATTTACCCAAAAATCAGGAATATTGATTCGATCATACAGATTCAACGTTATTACATTTGGATTTGCTGCACGTAGCTCAATTACCCTTCCTCCAAACTTGGCAGCAATGTTTTCTAATGTATCGCCTTTATCAATAGTATATATGTACATAGCTATTCCATAATCTTTCGCAATTTGAGTCCACGATTTAACATTCTTTCTAAGAAATCATCCATATCAATAGGATTATTCTTAGCAGGTTTTTCATAAGACTCGAAAAATACATTTATTTCATTTGGTGAAAATACTCTAGCTACACCTACAACAAGTTTTGGCATAATACTCATAAATTAATTACCTGTATATATTGATTTTAATCTATTTCCGAAATCAGATACATTAATATCACCGTTTGTAATTTGTTCAAGTTCTAATTCTGTAACATCAAGAGTAAAACCATTTTCTGCCCACGTTTCTCCATCCTCAAGCACAAGTATTCTATTCAATGAAATAGGTACTCTTGATAAATGCACTGGCATCAATCTATTTTCTATACCTTCAAGGTATTTTACTTTAGTTTCTTCCATAATTAAAGAATCTAATTCAAATTCATTAACATCAACTAAATATCCTTTTAGTGAATATGTTTCCAAATCGTCTAAAATAACAATTCTAATTTTTTTCATTTTACTTTCACCAAATCATTTGATTTGTGTAAGCCACCAATATCAACGCTTATTGGTTTTCTTACTTTTCAGTGCTCTAAGTTCATTGTTGAAAGAATCAATCAAATATGACCATTCTTCCCAGTCCAGTCTCATATGACCGCTATCAATCCAACCACCAAAACCTACTGCATTCATACCATCTTCAAATACATTACGAGGTATTACGAATGATGTATCAGAATTTGATACACGTACATTCTTTCCTTCATCTTCAAATGTGACGAGGAAACCACCGTATTTGGGTTCATTTACTTTTAGTGTTCTTGGTAACTTCTTCTGTGTCGAATAGTAATAATACCCACCACCAACAGTTATTGCCGCTAGTGCGATTCCACCAAGTATCCAACCCCATGGAGTTTTGGATTCTTCTTTATCTTGAGTGATTTGTTCTTCGTTTACTTTGACCAAATCACCACCAGTGCCGCCACCACCCTGGGGTTGCGAGGGAGAAGATGGACATTTACCATTTACACATTGACCATAATCACAAGGATTAGGCAAAGGACCAGTACAATTACTCCCAACAGTTCTATAGTCCAAACCTCTATTAATTAACGCACTTTGACTATTACAACCCCATTTTCCATCTACTTCAACACCAATTTTTCTTTGAACTTGTTCTACAATATATGAATCATTACAGTTAACTAATTGAGAATCCTGTTCATCAACACTTGGTGGAATATCATTTGCCGATCTAGAATCACAAACACCTACATTTGTACAATAAAAATCATCTCCACAATCAGCATCTGTTAAACATAACACAGTTTCAGGAATACCTGATCCTGGCTCTTTACATATTCCATTATCGCATTCTAATCCAAGAGCACAGACCTCCGCTCCTTCATATACATCGTCTGGATTAGCACTAATATCAAAATCACATTGTTTTCCTGATCCAACTATATTAATAGGAACAGCGACATTCGGAGTATCGCCATCAAAAGATGCGCCTAGACCGTATAACTTAGTTGCTCGTTTTGGAATATTCATAACATTCTATTCCCAATTAAATTGAATCAATACTTCCACTACCTAAAGTTGCTGGTAAACCACTGGAATCAAGTGTATCATAATCTAGTATCATATACGACTTTGCCCATGGCGGAATACGATTTAACTTTTTATATTCACGTAATCTATTCATTGCGCCGCGAACCGTTTTGATTCCATCAGATTTAAGAATAACAATTGTTCCATCTGAACCTAACAAATGTTGTCCTTTTTCATTATAGAAATTTATCATCAACGGATGACCATATCTTCTAGCTGGTTCATTCAGATGACCATATTTACGCAATGGCTCATATTTCAAATAATGAGCTTGTTTTGATCCACCTATAACATTTTCTATTGCAGTAACGATTTCATATTTATTTTGTTTAATGAATTCTCTCTTAGATAGCCTACTGGACTTCCACCAAGAATACAATCACTCATCATTATCTATCCATTGCTCTATATCAGCGTTTGTGATACCACGTTTACTTGGTTCACTTGCTCTTAGTGATCCAGATGACTTATTTTTGCTTGTAGGTTCCGTGACTCTAAATTTTGCAGAATTACGTGATATATCCACATAGCATACATCTTCATTAGAATGCCCACCTGGATTTTCACGAGTTCTTTCTATATTTACAGTCAATGTTCCATTCTTTTTTGCATAAACAACTTTGCCTGTAACTTTTTCTTTCTTAGTAGAAAGACCGGGCCATGGAGTACCTATTTCAAACTCTACCATATCACCTTTCTTAGCTTCAGAAAGAGGTACAAAACGAGAAACTGACTCATGTTTACTTGGTTCACTTGCTCTTAGTGATCCAGATGACTTATTTTTGCTTGTAGAATAGTAATAATACCCACCACCAACAGTTATTGCCGCTAGTGCGATTCCACCAAGTATCCAACCCCATGGAGTTTTGGATTCTTCTTTATCTTGAGTGATTTGTTCTTCGTTTACTTTGACCAAATCACCACCAGTGCCGCCACCACCCTGGGGTTGCGAGGGAGAAGATGGACATTTACCATTTACACATTGACCATAATCACAAGGATTAGGCAAAGGACCAGTACAATTACTCCCAACAGTTCTATAGTCCAAACCTCTATTAATTAACGCACTTTGACTATTACAACCCCATTTTCCATCTACTTCAACACCAATTTTTCTTTGAACTTGTTCTACAATATATGAATCATTACAGTTAACTACATCAAAAGATGCGCCTAGACCGTATAACTTAGTTGCTCGTTTTGGAATATTCATAATATACTCACTTAGATGATTTCTTAGATGAAAAATACCAAACAGCAGTGCCACCAGCTAATAATACTGCAACACCACCAAGTATCCAACCCCATGGTGTTTTAGATTCTTCTTTATTTTCAGCGGTATCCATTTTCTTTTGACAATCCAATGTAACCTGTTGATTTAACGCTTCTAATGATCCATATTGCTGTATTGCAGCATCATATTTGCCAGAAGTCTTTAGACCATTGATTACCGCAGTAACACAATTATTTAGGGATACTTTCTGCTTGACTCCAGCATTTGAAATAACACTTCCTCCAAAACTAAAATTAGGAATTAAAATATCTTTCTTTTCTATAATTTTAGATCGATCTAATTGATTTCCAGAAAATGGTAATTCATAGCAATCTTTGAAACCTTTTTGAGTACTTGCGTGATGTAAATTTCCTAGTGTTGTGAATGATATTGTTCCATCTTGATTTAAGAACAAATGTTGATTATTTATGTCAGAAATGAACTTACTTAAAGCTTCAACAGAATTCCAATTTACAACACAATCATCTACAACAGAAAAATCTATTGGAATATCACCAAATAAATACAAAAACCAATAAACATCTTCTGGACTTTGAGCATCTGATTCCTCACCTGGAAAAGTATTACCTAAATTATCAATATATCTAACAACATCATTTATTTTATTAATTAGATCATCATTGGTAAATGAATTATCGAATACCCAATCGGCATCTCGGCCTCTAGATTTTAGAAAATAATACATCATCCTTCTTTTATTTTCTAAACGAGAATCTTGCGTTACATTTGAGAATGGTTCAATACCAATAGAAACTCTAGGATCTAAATATTTCAATAAAGGATTTTTGTTTTTTATACAGTTATCTATTTTCTGTTGTATAGTTTGAGAAAATGTCATGACATACTCCATTCTAAATCAATAGATACCACGATAAAAATGTTTTGTCGGATCTATTGGATTTCTAGGTTTTCCAATCCAAACTTCATATGTTGCAAATTTCCTAGAACGATTAGCTTGTTGCTGTGCATAAGCAATAGCTTCTTCTTCTGTAGAAAATGTTCCAGTAAAATGTGATGTACCTAACCCTTCATTTACGCAACGTACTGTCCATTTTCTATCAGATGGCTCTCTCAAAGGAAATGTAGTCATTGCCCCACTTTGCGCCCAAACTGTTCCAGGTTCTGGCATACCTTTATATGCGCGATAAGCAGAAACAGCTAATCCGCCTAAAAGCACTACACCTAGTCCGCCAAGAATCCATGGAACATAATCAGTTTTATTTTGAACACACTGACATTCAGGATTAATAGTACCTGTACATTCTAGATGAGATCCAGATCCACAACTAGGTGTTTGTTCTGGACTCTGATTAACAAATTCTAATGTGTCATCCATTTTAATACCTTTTCTTCTTTTCTTCCAACTTACTTACATATATTATTGTAGCACCAGCCCCAAATATCAGTCCCAAACCAAATACCATTGACCATATACTATTAGCACTAGACTCTTGATTCTTATTCATGAGATTCCGAATCCCTGTGAGCATACAGTGTTTCTAGATAATTGTCAACAACTTCCTGCGTTGTTATTGTAATAAGATTAGCTAATCTGTCTTTTTGCTCATCTGATAGTTCGTCATTCTTTTCTTCCATCGGAACAAATTTACTGTAATCAATTTCAATATTCTTCACAGTATTAAATAATGATATCAACACATCTGCGTATCCAGTTTTTGATGGAGTGTGTAAATCAGCAGTAAAGTAACTCTGTGACTTTAATGCAATTGCATATCTTTCTGGATCACCTGATAATAGTGCAGACCACGATTTATTGAATCTCTTATAAACTAGTGAAATATGATCAATAGCACCTTCTAAAAGTGTCTTAAAAGCTCTAAAACGACAACCAGGGTGCTTAGGATAGAACCAGATGATGCACTTCCCATCGTTTCTGTAAGAGGTTATTTTGGCAGTCTGTGGGGCTGCGTTTTGCAGTGCTACCGCATCAGCACGCCGAATAATCTCATTACACTTGAAATAAGAATAGTCATAACCATCACCCTCTCGGCTCTTTGCATTACCAAGATTGTAGTTATGCATAAACTTACCCCAACCAGTTTCCAATGCCCACTGAGACATTAGAATCCAAATAGATTCTTTCTTTGGTTCTTCACCAAATACATGAATCCATCCATACCAGAGTGCTTCAACCAATTCAGGCTTGGTAACTGGCGTTAATTTGTCTACTAGTTCTGTTGACATATTAGTAACTACTTCCTGGTCCCATGATTACTTTCTTATTTAACAAATCACGAGCAGCACGTTCTAAACTAATCATTGTTCGATCATTGCTAAAATCAATATTAGGATACTTAATCTCAAGCTTATTCAATTTTTTTCTAAATTTATCATACGCTTTCTGCTGTTTAATTATATTAGCAGAATCTTGCACCTCTAAGTAGTTAGCAAATGCCTCAATTAAAGCATTTTGTTCTATTTTACTGGGCACAGTCATTGTGTCACCTATTTATCTACTAACCAAAACTCTAGTTTTGTATCCGCTTTTAGCTAATTCTTGTGCTTCTTTTTTTTGCTTTTACTTTACTTGTAAACTCTTCATAATCATACCAACCTGCACCTGCTGATTCTATGCCAAAAATATCATCAGCTTCTATATCATCGTGATGTGTTTGAATCAAAAACTTCATTTCCATCCTCTACGAATAGGTGTATACCTATATAATTCACTATATTTACCATATGTAATTTCATCTAAATCTTCATTTACAAATTCCTGAAATTGTTTTGCAGATATATCAAGAACCTTGCCGCCTACTTCAACCCAGTAATGTAATAGATTAAATATTTCATCTTCGTAGTCATCTTCAATTACACCGATATCTACCTCATATTCACCTTGTACTACCTTTGCAGGTATAGACCATTTTTTCAATTCTTCGACCAATTCCCTGGATACATCAAGACAATAAGATTTCAAATCCTCTGAATCATACTCATACACTAATCTATCATGAACTTCTTTAGCTATTCGTAGTATTTTTTCTTTATTTGCCATAATTCATTCCCAACCATATTTCGTGCGTTTCATTCCAAGTCCAGAAAGAGCAGCAGACCTACCCCTAGCAGCAGCGTTCCGCTTTTTTCGAGCCTGCTCTTTTAGCTGAAACTCTGATTCAGCTATTTCTTTACCTGAAGAAGTCAATTCGTAAGCGTCACCATACTCATTTACTTCAATATAACCAAGACCAACTAATACCATGATACTATCATTATCATAGTATTGCACATAGACTTCAACACCTTTCAAAATATCAACCAAAATATCTTTTTGATATTTAGTAAGTCTAGGTGATGGATTGTTTTTCACTGGTTCAACAACGTATTCGTGCCCATCTATTATTACTGGTAGTCCATAGAAAACTGGACGCTTAATCCAATTGAGCAATATAGACGAATCAGCCCAATATGAAACAAAACGATCACCGTTACTCATGTGAGCGGTAAGAGATACTGGTGAAACATATTCTTTTTTACCTGTATCGACACTCAAACTTTTTACATCCCTCCAATGTCTAAGTAACCATCCTAGATTCTTAACATTCTTTTGACTTCCGTCGCTACGAATTATGAATGTCATTTTTAACCTCTAACCATATATTCCTTCATTTAGCATCCATTGTAAACCACAGTCATGGCATTCTATTCTGCACGGAGTCTTTGCCACTCACTTAAAACATTCACAAAATCCATATCTCATTTTTCTATGATCACAAGTAATACCTTTTAGTATTAATCTTACATTCGGCTTATCTTCAGAAGTTACCTGTAACATTCTAATAGCCTAATTATCAGTCATCACATCAAATTCAGTCTCTACAGTTACAGATTGTCCAAATGGATTAATACGAATCGTGAAAGGTAAATCAGATTCATCTGCATTTTCAACAGACATTCTTGGAATATATCCACCTTCAGACATAACTTCCTGAAGAAGATATATTTTAACAAATCGTCTGATTGCCTGAGACAGTGTAATTAACACATCGTCGTCTTCAGTAATTTTGGTGATAATCATTCTCTTCGATTTATCATCCTTGGAATATGCCAATAGATTCTTCTCTAACACACGCATCTGTTTTCCAAGAATTTGAGCTAACTTTTTACCTCTTACAGTATAATTGGCTCGAACCAGAGTAATAAAGTCCTCTTCGTTATCTGGCTCTTGTCCAGACGCAAATTCAATATCGTTAACAGTGATATCACTCATAATCTTTATCCTCAACTACTCGCACTGCTTTTATCGCTTCCACGCATGACATAACCAATAATACCACCAAGTAATAGTCCACCGATTCCTACTCCTATTGTAAGCATATTATTTGTCTGTACTGGACCACTTTTAGATTCGGTAATATTTTGATTTTGTACATCTTTTAGTGCTGTGTTAAGTTCTTTGATAAAACATTCTCTTAACTTATCAGTACCATCTGTATCTAACATATGTGGTACAGGTAAACTTCCTGCGGCATAATTGTTATAAATATCTATAGCTAATTCATTTGGATACTGTTGTGCATATTTTTTTGCATATTCCTTGTAAAGATTACAATATGTCTCACGTTCTTGTTCAGTTAGAGTAGCTTCTGACATGGTATACCTATCTTTCTTTTACAGATCATACTTAGCAAACAATGGAAAATACTTAGGTGTTAAAAACACAACAATACCAGGATCGGTTATTGCCCAAATCTTTTTACCACGTTCCTTTCTATAAATCTCACCAATGTTACCAAAATGTAAGTCATTGATAATAATATTCCGTTTCAAATAGAACAACAATGCATGTCCTATTGAAGCGTACTCAGAAATACTCTCAATTTGTCTTGCTACATTGACACAGCAGGCAAAAGCATATGCTGTTCTCTTAACTTTTTCATCAAGTGGTGCATTTTTAGGAGTATATCTACCTCTAGGATAAATCAAGAAATCTATTTCATCAGGTCTTTCTTCATGTAAAGAAACTTTCTCCCACACTCTATTTATTTCTTGTTGCGCTTTTGGATAAAAATCATGCACTCGCTGAAAATATTCATTCAACTGTTTATCGCTAACAGAATCATATACAAATCCTATAACTGTATTACCGTATTCAAAAAATAAATTAAACAATACATGTAACATCAATTCATTTCGTGTATAGTCTTCTACTTTTTTCTTCTCTAATTTACCAGCATCAGGACAATCTTCTCTCCAAATACCATACACTTGTCTCTGTTTGTATTGTCCGCGAAGCTTTATCGCTCTATAGTACTGAATCATTCCCTCTGGATATTCACCTAAGCTCATTGCTGCCAAAATAAATCTAACTTCCGAATCATCTGATGTAATCTTAAATACCTTGCTATTATCAAAAGTTGGAATAACACAACCCATCTTACCACAACCGTATTCATGCACGGTCACGGTTGACTTATCAAAAATCATCTGAGGTAATTCTTCTTCATGTTGAACATTTGTAGAAATAATGTCCAAACTATCCTGAATTACCTTATCAACCCACGCAGGATTCTGAAGCTTGTATATAGTTCTAATTCGATTTACATCAGACATATTAAACCTCAATCTGGCCATGCTACGGTAAAATAGTTATCAATATGATCCTGTACCAAAAATATAATCCCAACATAATTATTCCTATTCATCTAACCAAAAACCAATATCATACAAATATTCTGCTGCCAAATCTACCG
This sequence comes from uncultured Saprospiraceae bacterium, assembly GCA_964525915.1. Classification (GTDB taxonomy): domain Bacteria; phylum Bacteroidota; class Bacteroidia; order Chitinophagales; family Saprospiraceae; genus Parvibacillus. The sequence continues at coordinate 118,798 of CAZGKN010000001.1, forward strand.
AATCATCTGTATTCTGAACCAAAAATGCTTTAATCAGTTCATAATACTGTTCTGCGGTTGGAACAGTAAACAGTGTACTATTTTCACCGTCAACAAAAGTAACTTCATTCTTGCCATTTTTCTTCATATATTCAATGGCTGATTTTATAATATCAACAGATTTGTCATCTGATTGATACTCCATTACAAATCCTTCAACTGGATCTATCACATATTCATGGTGATCGCCAAAATCATATCTTGCTTTTCTTGCTTTCGATAAAAACACAGACTCGGTTGGTATAATAAAATGACTAAATAATTCAAATCCCTTTTTTAACGGATTTTTCTTTTTGTAACTAGAACGTAATTTGACAGAATTCTTAAGTCGCTCTAAATCTGGCGAATACGCCCACATTATCAATGCCAAATGCCTTCTAGTTGGATATCCATTTTTCCACAGTGGCTCATTATTCTTTTCAACAAAAGCCATGTGTCGTGCGATGAAATTCTGCCTTCGCCTGCGCCAGTAGTCGTCGATTCTACCTTCCTTATAGACTTTTAAGAAGCCTTTTGGACTGCGAGCTACCTTTGATACCCCCAAGTCTGCTGCGACTTTCTCAAAGGCGAGCACCAGATCAAGCGGCATCCATGGATATTCATTTTTTAGCATTGGCTCAATACTTATCAACTTAGCGCGTTTAACAACAATCTCAGACAAAGGATGATCTGGTGGTCCACCTGATACTATATCATTGTCACTATATTCATATGTGAGTAGCACTTCGTCTTCATCTGACATATCTGAATAATAGTCTAGTACAAATTGCTTACTGGTTCCTAGATAGAATTTCTGCAAATTTACTATAGTACCGATCTTAGCCTTACTTATTTCAAAATTCTTATCATAGATTGAGAATAATGATTTTGATTTACCCTGCTTGCGAATGATAGCAGATTTGTAGCCCAGATATTTCACTTGATCTCCAAATCATAATCGCCACTAGTAGGAGTGAATCCTAAATCAAATACAACCAATTCCCCTGGTGCTCGATAGTCACTACCCCAGTCTAGTATAGATACACCTACGTTACCAGCATGAGTATCCTTCATAATAATTCCATATCTAACTAATTCCATGAATGTTGTCGCTAAATATGGACAATATTCCTCTAATTCATACACCATTCTCATATATTTTTCAGTATCTTCATAACTATGAACATTTCCACTACTGCTGTGAAAGTCCGCTGCTGCATCATGTATCTTATCTAGAATACGATATATGTTCTTATAGTTAGGAATGTAATCAGAATAATTAACAACTGGTGTCACAGCCTCTCTAACAATTGCATAGATATTCGTGTCTTTATCAAATTTCTGAACATAAGTAGATGGCAGATCATAGATTCCAAACAAGAAAACAAGGCCAGATAGATAATCAGAAGGGCCGACACCTTTTCGGGTATCAGCCCTTCTAATATCCATTACTTTGCTGGCGAGAATCAATTCATTATGATCACTGGTGATCTTAATTACCTTTGATTTATCGTTGGTAGAGAATACGGCACCATAAGCTCCGCAGCCTAACAGAGAACCAAGCTTTAACTTAGTTCTCTGTTCGACTATAGAATAGTGTTCGTACTCTTCTACCCAATTAAGAACAGTCATCTCTATTTTTGCTGAATCAATGTTACGCAAGCATTTGTACCTGCCAATTCTGATGAGGCATCAAATGAATCAACCGCCTTCGACGACGTTACTATAACTGGAAAACCAACACTATTTGTTACCTCATAATGTACATTGTAAACTGGACTCACAAATGGAGGACTAATCGCAAAAGATGTTACAGCAGGTTGTTGAGCAATTGCATTTGATGGATAAAAAACAACGGATCTATCAATGCCTGTTGCATTCGCTAAAGATCCAGAAGTAATATCAAGACAAGACTGTCTAAATGTCGAATTAGAAATATCCATCCTACATAATTGTAATCCACCAATATTTGTTCCATCAGCGGATATTATATCACCACTTACCTCTGGCTGAGTACTAAATACTGCATTTCTTGCAACAACATCAAATGCTGAATTTGATCCTTCCGTTGAAGTCCAATGAAACAAATTATTAATTTTTGCATGATCAAAATCTGCAATTATTTTTGTTGTAAAATCTTCACTAGTGTTAGTATATGTACCATGAACATCATTGGTAACATATCCTTCAAAAGTAATCTTTCCATCAATAGGAATTTCACCAGTAGACGTTTCAAAATTTGCAACAATATCCTTTACTTCACATTCAGAATCAAGATGAATTAAACACTGTTTACTTACTGTAAGTGTGTCACCAATACTACTCTGATAAAAATAGTATGTCTCCCTTCTGCCGGGTGGAACTGTTTCTGAATAATCATAGAGCGCAGCAACGTTTCTAAATGTAGAGTCACTTACTGCAACGGATCTACTGTTACGTATCACGAACACAGAATATTGTTCCTCTGTGTATACATTATCTAAAATTGCACCATTTACACAACTAATTAACGATGTGCATCCAGCATCAGGATCTATTGAAAGTAAGTGAACATTTTGTAACATAAACTTACCAAGAGCAAATGATTCTGGTAAATTATCACAGTTAATTAAAATAGGTTTTGCTACTGGAACTTGACCTTCGCTTGGATTACCATAAATAGTCAAATCTTTGATAGCTAATGTTATTAATGGAGTATTAGTTTCAGGTGGTGCAAATAGAACAGCAGGATCTCCTGCCGTTACGCCAGTAATAAATGTCTCAGCGACTCCAGCACCTTGAATGGTGACTCCATTGACAATATTACTTAAGTCTAAATCTTCATCATAATTGCCTGGATTAATCAGAATTACATCACCTTCATGTGCTGCATCAACAGCAGCTTGAATAGTTCCATATTTATCGGTAAGAGAACCACGTTGAGGGGTTGTTGAAGGATCATCCTGATCAACAAATAAGAAATTACTCCAATTTACACCTAAATTTGTACAAAGTGCTGCTTGAATTCTATTTTGCAGCTTATATGCAAACTCATTTAAACGAGTGTCTTCATGAACTAACTGTGTTCTACGTAATTTTTTACATGCCATGATATCACCTATTAAATAATATGTTTTATATATTTCGCCATGGACCAAAATATTTGATCCATGGCGAAATATTCAATTTAACTATCAAGTAGGATTGTATCTTGAACTATCTTGAATCAACTTAGTATATGCGTATATTCCACCAACAGAACCAGTTGCAGTATACCCTTCAACTGTTTTAGCTGCTACCAAAATAGTACCTTGAGCACTTGGTTCGTCTCCATCTAGCTCAAAATGTACAGTATATGATGGATTTATATATCTTGGAAAACCAGTAACCGGAACTCCATCAACAGGAATTGCCATTGAATCCAATGTCCAAAGCGTTCTGTTAACGCCTCCTGACGTACCTGGTTTTGTCATCATATCAATTGCAATCTGAGCAAATGTTGAATTCATAAGATACATCATGCAATGATTTGCAATTCCATTAACATCTCCATCTGCTGATATGTATCCTTGTAATTCTGTCTTAAAAACTGCATTATTGGCAGTTACTGCAAAATATCCAAACATTTCAGCTGATGCTGATTTCCAAATAAATTCAGAATCAACTTCAGAATGATCAAAGTCACCAATCAATCTAGGCGTGACGCTAAATTTTGGATTATCATAGTAAAATACATTAACTCTAGTCACTTTTCCTCTATAAGTAATCAATGGATATTCAGAAGAATGCCCACTTCCGTAAGAAGACAATGGAATTTGTTCTGTGTTCATTATATAGTCTGAAATACATTCAGAATCAAAATAAGCAACAACTTGTTTTCTTACATCAATATCATTAAATACGCATTCACTGAATCTATATTCTCCTCTACCAAGAGATGGCGTAATTTCTACAAAATCATAATTTAGTTGTAAATCAGAAATATACTGAGAACCCCTTGAATCTATTGTTCCACAATTATTTATTTCTGATGCACCTGATATGGTACAATCAATAATTACAACTTTATTCAATACAGTAAATGTACACGCTCCTACGATATTTGTATTTTGTAAAATTACTTCACCAGTAGCAAAACAAGTAGGAACATTTGTTGAATCAATATTAAGGGCACCACTTATAGATATATCTTTTATGGTAATATTCTGGATAGGATCCGCACCTATTGCTTTTGTTAAATCTACATTATTAACAATTGTTTCACCGATGCCTGCTCCTTGAATTGTAACCCCATTAACAATATTACTTAAATCTAAATCTTCATCATATTCTCCTGGATTAATCAGAATAACATCGCCAGCTTCGGCAGCATTTACCGCAGCCTGAATTGTACCGAATTTCTTAGTAAATGAATTTCTCTCAGGAGTAGTCGATGAATCTTCCTGATCAACAAATAAGAAATTCGTCCAAATAATACTTGCTAACGCAGAACAAAGTGCCGCTGATATTTTCTTCTGTAAAGAATTAGCAAATTCTGGCAATCGAGTGTCTTCATGAATGAGAGGAGTCTTCTTAAGTAGATTTTTACAGCTAGCCATTTTACATTCTCCAACAGTTAATTGTTACTACATGACTTCAATTGTTGACTTGTCAACAATTGCTAAAAACACATTAATTACATCACGCATTGAATCTAATGAAGTATCATACGTTTCAAAAAGTGTTATTACTCCTTTCACATCCTCTTTATGAATACCATTATCTTCATACACAATAAGAAGACTTACATTCCATTTTCTTAAATATCCATCTGATCCGAATTCTGCATTAATACAAATATTACTTATACCATCCTGTGCTTGTCCACATACTCCGAATCCGTCTGTTAGTGCCTCTTGAACCTTGTCATAGTATTTATCATATCTTTTCACTTATTCCACCAAGATTTGATTTTATCTCTATATACATACGCGGTTACTCCAGAGCCAATGAGAACTGTGCCTATTAGCACGTTTCTTAAAGTGTGATCTTCTTCTATAGAGACAAAATTTAATTTATTTGATATTTTGTTTTTTACTACTTTTCCTACTTTTCCTACTTTTCCTAATAACGTATCTCTCATTTGTGCAAGTATATACCTAACAGAAGACTCCAACGTTTCTGCCCACAAATTAATCATTGATTGGAATTGATCGCCTTCTACTATATAGCACCAAAAATCAAGAGATGTTGTTGATACAATTTTTGCAACAGAATTCCCAGATACATGATATCCAGATACGGCACCTGTTATTGGGTTTCTTTCAGAAAAATAATCAAAGCATTGCTTATTACCAAAAAACGCATTGGGACTATATCTATATGATTCAATAACACATGTTGAATCTGACATATACAGAATATTATCACCATTAAAACTAACAGCTTCAAGATATATTGGTAGACCTCCACAAATTACGTTCCAACATGATTCATTGTTAATACGATCTTTATTATCGTCACATATTAATTGAGTAAAATTATTTTCGACACCACCAGAATCAAATTCCTTACCATACCAACAACAAAATTTTTGAGGTAAATCACTACAATTATCTTTAGATTTTATTTCATTTGGATATAGTGAATTATCGTATTCATTTGCATTAATCTTATCGAATTGATAATTTGGAGTGCAAGTTTTTAGTCTAGCGATAGTATTAATACGATATTCTAAATCTCCAAATCTACTAGGATCTTCATCTTGTTTACTACTATAAGTATCCCACCAAAATCGTTCTAATTTTTCTTGCTGCAAAGCTGACAAAAATGACCACATGCTAGTCTTAACAACTTCTGTTCCTTCTGGAGAAGTTATCCACTCCCATCCACCATGCGTGTCAGCTACAAATAAATCCGCCCAGCATCTAGGCAATAACAAACCATTATTGATAAGCCTATGAAATACACTAACAGTATCAACAAATTCTTCTTTACCAAATTTTTCTTTGGTTGATTTTAACCAAAACTTTGATATATTATCAATCATTGAAATAGTTACAACAGACAAAGAACGTATAGCAAAAACTCTATATGTATAATCTACCATCTTTGTTTTAGCAAAATATCCATAATCGTTATCATACTTTCCAGAAAAAAATCCATAAGAATGTTTTATAGCCCACGATGCATCAGGTTGAAAAGCTTTATATTCTCCACCTGATCCAAATATACTGACTAAAGCATCAATAAATTTTCCACCTATGTTATATATTACACCGCCAATAAAACTACCTACTTTGCTACAAATAGGAGAAACAAGTCCTAATCCATAAGAAGTACATATAGCAGCAGCAGCAATTCCTCCTCCTAACTCAAAACCATTTTTGAAATCTATATCACCATTTTCATCGATTAGACCAGCTACATCATCGACATTTACTCCAGTATAATAAGTAAATGCACCTTTTGCTACTGTTTTCCAATCAGTTAGGTCACCTTTACACCAACCAGATATATCCATTCCAGTCTGTTGAGACACATATTGACATACTTTTTCAGAACCGCACTCTTTTGCATATCTTTCTAGTTCTGATTTAGTCAAACCAACAGGATAATCGTCACAAGCAGAACCTAGACCAATTTTACTACTAGATGATCTAATAGGCAACGGAGCATTCGATACTTGATCCCATAACATAATATTTCACCTTAAAACAAATTTCAAAACACCCAGATAATATACTTCAGTTGACTCTATAGCCCATATCTCTTTTCGTCAGGAGTAAATAAATACAAAATGACATAATTATCTCCAAAAATTCAACTCAAGACTACGAGCCTCTTGTTTAATAAAATCTTCAAAATAAGGATTAGAAAATGCCCATTCACCGCGAGCTTTTCTCATTTTGGCGATAATCTCATTAGGATCACGAATTGTTCCAGAATATAATAATCCCAAGCCAGCTATTAATGTTGATCTATTCAGACCAGCCATACATGTGGACAAAATGGTTTCAAATTTAGATATTTTACCAGCTACAATAATACCAGCATGTTTGGCAATAACCTTTTCCTTTTCAGTCATAGGCTTGCCGCTATCATCAAGTGGTGCATAAACTATATCTATATCTTTGAAACAATCGGCGTCTGGCTGATATTCCTCTGCTGCAAGGATTAGAGTATTCCAATTTTTGTGAAGCTTTTCACCGCAGGGTGGCTTGCTACCTATCCAAACTCTACCAGTAGCTCTGCTTACTTCGTTCTGAGTATAATACGACATATTATTCTTTTCTACTATGTATTATTGCTGCGCCAAGTCCAAGTCCAATTAAACCAATCAATAGACCGCCAGCAAATGCTGCAATGTGATTAGTGTAGTCCCTAGGTATAGGAACGCAATTCGGCTCTTTCGCGTGAGCTTCTACGCGATAAAAAGCTTTTTCTTTACAATATGGAATGAATGTTTTATCAACTTCAAGAGCGGGGTCAACATCTAAAACATATTGACTTGTCTTAAAGCGATTGAGAATTAATTGGCGTTTATCGTATGGCTGATTAGCATACCAGTATGCGATACACCACATACTGTCCCAATTAATTTCGTCTGATTCTGCACCTATGAAAAGAGAACGATCTTTATCTGTATAATTGGATTTCAATACATCTGCAACAATTTGCGCTTCTTTGTATGATGATATCCAATCCTTAGCACCGACAGATCCGTCCTTACTCTTAATATATGCAGAGTATAATTCTTCTGCAAATGCCTGTGTTACCTGACACCAACCAAATTTACTGTATTTGGCATATGCATTCTGCACATCTACTAAATCCATAGTAACATAACCTATCCATGTTCATACACTCACAATAAATACATAAATTAGGTAAATTGAGATGCAAGATATTACTATCAAAGAAAAATAATCTGCGAATTGTTTCTCAAGCATGGTAGCATAAGTAAGTAAGGAAGTCCAGTGGAAACTAAAAACAATTACCTAAGATTACGTCTTCGTGTTCTTGGAACCACTTCTACAACTTGTTCCTCTTCATCCAATTCTTCTTCTTCTAATTCATCAGAATCATCTTCTGATTCCTCATCTTCATCAGAGTCATCTTCTGATTCAACAGAAATACCTAATTTCTTTGCAGCAACTTCCACCCACTCAATTTCAGTCTCTTCAGGAGGTGAAATGCCTAAAAAGTTATTTGCATCTTCCGCAACAACTAAACCATTTGTATCTTGCGACACCATACTTCCAACAAACCGATGCTTTTTTCCTGTTTCTGCATCAATTCTCTCACATAATGCAAAGCAAGCAATTGGCTCAAACCATACAGAACCATCATCTTCGTGATATACAGCATTCCAATCTGGTGCTGCTGGTGATATGGATAAAATAGTAGAATCGCTATCCATAATCTCTTCAACTCTTGCCTTAGTATTTTTACCTTTTCGATCTGTTCCCATTTTTCAACACCTGTGCTGGTCCTGTGGTTGCGAGAGAAGACGGTGCAAGCGGCTCCATGGTTCGGTTGCCCTGAGTCCTTAAAGGATGATATCATGGTCCCCTCTTGCTGGGAACCAGGAACTAGAACCAACAGGGATCAACCCGGTTAGTATCAAATATGGAACAGATACAAATGGAGTTATACAATGAAATGTTCTAGTGTTATATCTATTATTTCAATTCTTGGAGCATTAACACTATCTGTTACAAATACAAGTTGCGTTTGCAATCAAGTACCACATTTTGCTAAAGCTCAGTCATTAATTTCAGATGCCGATCAAGCATTACATCAAGCAAAATCAATGCTTGATTTAGCTCCAGGTGTTCCAGCAGATATCAGGGAAAAATTCGATACTGAATTACAAAAAGCACATGCTGGACTTCAAAAAGCCTCTCAAGGATTAAATGAAGCTACACAATCCTGTATGGTTACTGATTTGCCACAAATATTTGCTGATTTCAATGCAGCTTGGGCAATCATCAGAAACTTGATTCCAGTAATTGCTTCATACTCAAAATCTGGCCAAGAAAAAATAGGAGCATCGCCCACTGGTACTCCTATTGTTAAAGATCCTGTATGTTTTTCTATCAAGTAGTAGGAGAAAAAGCAAATGGTTGCAGGACGGATTACTAAAACAGCTAAGATGGCAAGAATTAGATCAGCAGCCAGAGAACTGATTGACTCTCAGAAAAATAAAATCAGTCCAGAAAAGATTAAAGAACTAAATCACGTCCTGCAAGAACTTGCCCCTGGTGAAAAACCAGTCGTAGTACCAGTAACATTCTATACAATTCAACTGTCAGAAACACTTATAATGCAGCTTAAAGATGAAAAACTAACTAGTGAAATATGTAGTGAACTTTCAAATTTAATGCAACAAGAATAGCTATGACTGAAACATCAATGCGACACTGCATTTTTGCTTAAAAGTAAATTGCAGTGTCGCATTTTTGCTATTGAGAATTATATCATGCATAATGCAATTATTCTAAAAGACAAATTCAATCCAAATTCATTATTAAAAAAGCCCGGAGTTTATGCAGCTATATCAGACTCAAAGGCTTATCCACTACTTTGGGGATTACAAGAAGCTGGATTTGTAAAACAAATTGGTGAATACTTTCCAGAGCCAGGAAAGAAAGCCATCGTGGTGCAAGTAGGAAAACCATCTAAGTACCAAAACAATCCGATTCAAGAAGAAGATATCTCACTTGAGATAAGTGTAGACTTCTTTACAAATGCTACTCAAGCATATCCTCAGTGGCAAAGAGATTGGTGGCGCGAAGCAATTCAAAATGCTGTTGATGCAGGAGCCACCAAAATTGAACTAGGTGCTGTTAAACAAGAAAACGGCACATGGAGAATTTGGTGTGACGACAACGGCAAAGGAATGACAAAGGATATTCTACGAAAAGTATTCTTTGCTGTAGGCGCTAGCGGTAAAAAGTCCACAGATACTGATCGTCCTACTATTGGTGGATTCGGAAAAGCTAAAGAGGTACTACTTTTACCTTGGATTGAATTTAAGATAGTAACTAAGGATCTAATTGCAACATCGAAACCACTTAACATTAGAACAAGAGAAAATTTCTCTTCACTAACAAGTGGTAATCCTATGAAGCAGGGAACACGACTAGAAGTTGTTATGCCTGCTGACAAATTCACTAAAGCTACACATGCAATTGCACTACTTAAAAAGTGTTATCTTCCAAATGTTGATATTACAATAGTGGCATCAGGTTTGGAACAAGGTGACTATGAAAATAAGATAACTAAAACCTATTCATTAAAAGCCGATCTTAAACACGGCAAAAATATTCTAGAACTAAAAACCGGAAACGATCCGAATCCTATAGCGATACTATACTTCACAAAACCAGAAAAAGAAAAGAAATATGTTTTAGATAAGATCACCGAAGAGACAAGAATACAATTCAGAATAAATAATCCAAATACTAATAGTATCATTGTTCGTTCTGGTGGAGTTTTAATGTTTGAACTTCCGCTAGACTATAGTATTCAAGGATTAGGTGTTCTGATTATTGATCTTGTTGCCAGAAGAGATGTTTCACCTAGAGACATATTCACTGACAATAGAAATGCATTCAAAGACCCTAATATTGTTGAATTAATTGAAGGGTATAAAGCTCGTCTTCTTGAAAAACGTGAAGAAGCTTTAATTGCTCAAAGCAGTATGTTCACTATGGTATTTGAAGGCAGTGGTGCATTTGCCCCGCATGTCATGGAAAAGAAATCAAGATACCGTGCCGGTAATGCTAGAGCAAGAATCAAGACAAAATCAATTGTTGACGAAGTTGGAACTATAAGAATAGAAGTTGAACCTACTTCTATTGATGATGCTGCAAGAGGTATTGACGACGAAATCGAACGAGAAGCAAGAGAAAACCCTGCTCCACCACCAGAAGAAAGAACAAAAGATATCATAACCAATCCTAGTGGCGATGTATTTAAAGCCATGATGGAAATGACAAAACAACGTGGTGAAGAACAAATTGAGATTATTACCAAACAAGCAGCCTGGAAACCTCATTTCATGTTACATAATGAAATTGAAGGTATGGATCCAAAATCCAAGTACTATCCAGAAAGAATGGCTCCTAGTGTTATTAAACTAGCCAAATACTGGACCGATATTTGTCGATGGGTTTTAGGACAATTAGGCTGTGAAAGACAATTTGGTGTTGGTTTCTTATTCAGTGAAACTGCGGCAGCAATGCATGTTCACGACACTTCACAAATTGTAGAAGACTGGCTACTAATTAATCCAGTAAATATTATTCGCAAGGGTAAAGAAAATGAACCCTGGCGCCTCAGTGATGAGGAACATATTCGATATCTGTATGCTGCTGCTATTCATGAAGCAACGCATATGGTTGATCGAATTTACAACCATATGACAGAATTCGCTTATGCTATTACTGTTAATATGGCTGTATGCGCTGACCTAAACAAAGCAAAAAGATTCTTATCTTACGTAAGAATATCAGAAAGATTAGCTGGCGAAGGTGCAGAAGGTGGTGAAAGACCATCACATAAAGGAGCGGGACGTGCAGAATTGGAGCAAGAAACTGGTGTATTTAAACCAGATCCAAGTGTTGCTCCAACAAAAGGACGCCCACGTAAGATTTTTGAAATAGGCAACAGAGATTTTATTCAAATCAGATACATGTGGAATCATTCACATACTGATATGCCTAAGAAAAGCACTAGTGTTAAACTAGAAATGTATGCTAATGGTGAATTAATATTCTCTAATACTGAGGAAATTTTAGTTAAGACGCTAAATAAAATTAGCGAATATTGGTCCAATCTCGCATATAATCATGGTGATACACGATTCAATCTTTTTCCATTCCTTAGAATAGAACAAGAAAATGAATCTGAATACATTATCAGGGATATGACAAAACAACATGAACCTGTTGTTGTTTCAAGAGAATTTTTGGTTCTATTACTCAAAGAGTTAGCAGAACGAATTGCTGCAAGACTCAACTTTACCACTGCTGTCTATAGCGAAGCTAAAGAAGCGTTCCGTGAGTGGAAACGAGTAAAGGATTTAAGAATTCAATAATGATTACATCAATATCATATAGTGAACACTCAGAATATTGTTTATCGTTCTGGGATAATATTTGCAGATGCGGTCGTGAGCCAAATAATATCCAGTACTATGGCAATAGTCGAGAGCCTACTAGGTTCGCTAATGATATTGTATTCCAAATAAATTCAATAACAGATAGTAGAAAAATCACTGAATTCAAAAAGAGTAGTCGCAAATTTCTAATTTATTATGAGGCTGTTGGTGAATCTAGGGAATTGGCTAAAGATATCATACCTAAAAAAGTGCCCAAGATAATAAAGATAGCCAAAAAACCAGAAGTAATGTATCATAAACTAAGATGCATGAAACTTCGTCCTAGATTAAGTCTATTGAAAAGAGTTGTAAAGAGGTTCAAATGAAAAAAGAAATTGAAGTAGAAGTCAAACCTGATATCAAAGTAATTGGTGAACCTAGCTATTGTTTACAGCCAGGATATGCTTTTAGATATAAAGGCAAAGAATGGAATCCTGAGATAATCACAGACGAAGCTATTGAAACCTCTAAAGTTATAGGTAAACAAAATATTCACGACGTTGATTGTATTGTTTTCAAAGATGCTGATGGAAATAAATGGGCTCAAGCAATTCAAACATGTAGAGGAACTATGAGAAAAGCAAAAGAACCAAAGAAATCATGCGCGAGTGAACCTAAACGTAAGCCAGGAAGACCACGCAAAGCTAGTGAACCTGCAAGACATACAAGTAATAAACTTGTTCGTTTTCCAGAAGGTGTGATGACAGAAAAAGAATGGGTAGAACGATATGCGGATAGGGTAGAAGAGGCAAAGTGTAGTTGGCTAGACTTCTTTGATCGTACTAAATTTAATCGAATGGACAATGACGAACAAAAGAAATATGAAGCACAGTTAAAGAAAAAAGCTGAAAAACCAGACTACAGAGCATACAAAGGCGACATTTTTTACACAATATCAAAAGAAACATATCTATGGGCTAAGAAAGAAAAAAATATATCTGAACCTAAACGTAAGCCAGGAAGACCACGCAAGATAAAAGAACCAATTGCAGAACCTAAACGTAAGCCAGGAAGACCACGTAAAATAAGTGAACCAGGACCGTTGCCTCCAATGAAGCTTGGTCCTTGTCCATCTAAAGAATGCAGATCATCTGATGGTTGCCCACCTGATGGCTGTCCACCAGTTAGTTGTGATGTTGGTTGTGATGGTAAGAAAAAGAAAGCCGCACGAGTAGAAGAACCTCGTGAAGTTTCTTTTAAGACCAAAAAAGGTGTAAAGACTTTCACTGCTGACAAAGAAAAGGCAGCACAGCGCAAAAAGGAAAAACGCGCTATGCGCTACAATCCTATTCGAGCGGCTATCGAAAAAGACTATCAGATTTCTCGCGGAGGCATGATCAAATCACCTGGAAAATTTGAAGGTGAAATGATATACATGCCATATTTCTTTGGAGTATTTATGGAAGGCGGGGCAGACGGGGAAGATGAGAGAGGAAGAATTACTGTCTCAGTAAGCAAAGAAGATAAACTAATTTTCCCTGAGCTTGGTAAAACACGTAAACATGTTATTTTCAAAGTTGATGATTACGGTTTTGTCAACGAACTATTTAGAAGATAACCAAAATAACTAATCCCCTTGATTCAGGATCCACTTTTGCAAGTGGAAAAGAATCAAGGGGACCAGTTTGTGCCTGATTGCCTAGCGTTACCGCTCCGTCATTATTCCTGATGAAGAAACCGGGAATCGGCACCCGGTGCCCCCACACCCTGGCCAGGGCGCGAGAGCTTTTGACGCTTCACTATGTAGTATGAATCAAAACCCAGAAGAGTCAAGTGTGAAAAACACTACAGGACAACGGAACGTGAAGCACTGTACAGGTATGCGGTATATGGAGCTATTCTATGACAATAGAATCAAAATATCATATAACAGAAAAACAACTAGATGAACTAGTATCGTGTTGTATTCAAATCACAATACATGTATCTGTATTTATAGTATGCTTTATCGGTCTAATTTTACTATTATTACCATTTATTATTTACAACGAAAACTTTAATAACATCAACGTATACATAAAAATATTTACTGTTACACTATTGCCATCGTTAATTCTATTAATCATAAGATTCATAGAACTAATACAACATAGAAAAATACTATTGGAAAAAATTAGAGAGACTGCTCATTATACCAGATCAATATAATGAAGATTTTTGACCAGGAATCCTCTGAAATCCACCATATTGTTGCCATCCATTAGAAGTCCAATAATATTTGGCAACGAGCCATCCTGCCCATGTTCCATATGGATCTAAATTGTTATTTAACAAAGCCTTTGTTATTAGTTCATTCTGTCTATAATCATTTTCATATGCACGACTAGCTCTCATGCTACTATGATATGACCAAGATCCACTACCTGTTCTAGCTGCCCATAATACAGTTAAGAAATATCTTGTATGATTATCTAAATCATCATATGGACTCATATGTCATTCTCCAGTACATAAAAAATTACCCCGTTCACCGGGCATATGGAAGTGCAATTCGACTTCCTTTAAGCGCAGCAAACGGGGTAACAAAAGGTCCGCTATTGTGAATCTTGCTGCTATCCAAATCAGGAAAAGGACGGACCAACCTTTTATCAGTTTTATCAGCAATAATGGCCGTTACCGCTGACTCCCTGACATTGCAGCCTGTATCCCTCGTGTAAAGAGGGACACAAGCCCCCCAACAAGGGGGCAACGGACAGCCTATCATGCCCACCTGGGGCGAGCAATAGGGAGCTTTACAGGCTCTAGTTCCACTTCCACATAAGGAACTTTTTCACCTATTGCCTCTAAAAACATTGATCTGCCACGCCCATCACAGATATACCCATCAATTACAATAGCTGGACGTAATTCTTTTCTTTCGTATTGAGCAATGATATGCTCAAATTCGCGAGAATAAGATGAATGTAATTCTTCAGCCCATTCTGATTTTGGAACGTCCAAAAGCCAGCCAGAATCCGTGTATCCCCCACCCCATGAGCTAACATCTGTGATATTGCGAGCTTCTGTATATTTAACTCTTGAAATACTCTTCTCAATCCAATGTTCTGGATTGATTCCTACAAGCTCACAATAGTAAGATATAGCATCCCACACATCTTCTTCTATTGGAATCCTAAATTCTGGCTTAGACTTGTACATGTTACACCAATATTCTCTCTATTGAATTAGTTGATTCAGCATATGCGACAACTGCGTCATGAACCAACAAACTATATCTAAGTAATTCCAAAGAAAAGCCACCTACTGGATTTGATCTATAGTGAATACCTGCTGATTCATCAATAGTAATCAAATCACCATTCCATCCTATGGCGTTCAAAAATTGCTTTGAAATTTCATATTGTTGTTTTTCTATAACTGCAAGAGGAAAAGATTTCAAAGAATAAACTCCATTTATCTTTGCCTCAAGATACGGATATTGATTACGTTTATCATTTTCGATTGCTTTACGTAAGCTATTTTCTGTGGCATTTCTACCCCAAGCTTTTATACGTCTCTTGATTAATGCTTGAAGTTTCTTTGTATCACGAATAGCTTTAGCTTCTGAAGGTCCAGCCTCATCTGTAACTTTTGGACCTAGAACCAAAAAATGTAATTGATATGAATATTCTGGTATTCTCCAGTCACCAGTTAACTGATCAAAAAGTTCAGAAGCCTGTTGCGATACTATCTCTGTTGTTCTAGCAGTCCATGCGTCTGTATCGTATACAGTAACAGGCCAAGCACCCTTTTTTGTTCTGTATGGTCTTAAACTAGACAAAACAAAATCTAGATAACTTACAAGTGTAATTTTTCCAAATGTATTAGCAGCCACGGGACCAACAGCAAGACTTGGAAAAATAAATCCACCACACTTTGATATGTTATCTATCTTTAGATTTGTTTCAACATTAAACCCAGCAGTTGTCCATTTGGTTTCTATCGACTCACTCTCTGGATCATATCTTGTAGCCGTTAGTGTATGTGAAGCAAATATATTTGTTCCATCCTGACATACGCCAACAATTGCTGATTTGTTGGCTGTAAATTTTGGAACAACAGAACATACATTTACTGCAATATATTTTTCATTATCTATAGTTATTTCATAGATATCTTTAGGAGAATAACCTTCTAATACTTTTTTCTTACTAGCAGAATAATAATATGTTTTTGAATCTCCAATGTTCCATGGATTTCCTTGATTTGGCATAAGAGTCCAATTAATATCTTCCTCTAGTTCTCCATGAGAATGAAGAAAATCAAATATGGCTCCTTCTATGCCGTCTCTAACATTCGTTATATGCTCATAGTCGCCGTCAATAGCTGGTACGTCATCCACGTCAAGTGAAGAAATTAACGATCTTTTTATTCTACTGGTATAACCTGGAGTCTCTAAATGCTCCTCTTTGTTTCTATCTAGTTTATTTCCAAAAGAAACTAACTCCATTCTAAGAGCATCACCCTTAAATGCTACATTGATTCCGGTTCTGCTATACCAAATCAACACATCTTTGGCTCCAAAATAATCATGAATATGACTATTGTATAATCTGTCAGCTAATTCAATTAGAGACTCTGATGGTTTGTTATTGGTTTTCATAATTCATTTACACGCTTTTAACTGTACCAATCAACATATCTAGTTCACTTTGACTTGTGAACCACTTACCTGGACGTTCTTTTCCAAAGTCCCAATCACTATAATCATACAACATTACTGAATCATAGTGATTCTTATACTGAATAATAAGTTCAATTTTCAGTCGAACAATACGTTCATCTTTCTTTTCCACAGATTCATTGATCTTATCAATAACTTCATTCTTAGTATACTTGAATAATGTACCCACCTTGAGATCAAATCCATCCCACCTATCTCCGCTATATTTATCTCTCCAGTACTTCAGATTATTTACTCTATATTCTGGATATGGTAATTTAGTCTTCTTCCGTAGAGAGCGAAATTTGACTGAAATATATGTTTAACCTATAATGCGATTCTATACCAAATAGAAAAAGGAGAAGATATGAGTACAAATAATAATTGGGTTGAAGGTAGCCCTCCGAAGGGTGATGATCAGAAAACCTACAGAATGAGTTATAG
>CAZGKN010000002.1:0-77238 GCA_964525915.1 uncultured Saprospiraceae bacterium
ATACTCAGTGTGAGTAAATATATAGAGAATATCAAACCCGTAGAAAACGCAGTACAAAGTGGTAGCTAGTAAGCGACATAGAATAATTACCGGCGGTGGTGGCACCGGCGGCCATGTGTATCCTGCGATAGCCATTGCAGATGCATTGAAGGCGGCTATGCCGGAAATCGATATTCTCTTTGTAGGAGCAGAAGGGAAGTTGGAAATTGAAAGAGTCCCAAAATCCGGTTACAAGATAATCGGATTGCCTGTCACAGGCTTCCAACGCAAATTGACAATGAAGAATTTCTTATTCCCCATCAAGTTATTCCGTAGTATGGTCAAGGCGAGAGCGATCGTCAAACGGTTTAACCCCACTGTAGTTATCGGTGTGGGTGGCTATGCCAGCGGACCCATCCTGCGATCTGCTGGCAGAATGGATAAGAAAGTTTTGATTCAGGAACAAAACTCCTATCCCGGTGTGACTAATCGTCTGCTTGCCGGAGCCGCAAATACTATTTGTGTTGCTTATCAGGGCATGGACAAATATTTTCCGGCAGAGAAGATTGTGATTACGGGTAATCCGGTACGAAAAGACATCAATGATCTGAATGGTAAGCGAAGTGCAGGTATAGAACATTTTGGACTGAATCCGGCGAAGCAAACAGTAATGGTCATCGGCGGTAGCCTGGGTGCACGGACACTAAACAGGTCAATGAACCTGGCACAAGAAACAATTGCAGCAAACCCGGAAATCCAATGGTTGTGGCAATGTGGGAAAATCTACTATGAGGAATATAAAGAACTGCCTGTAGCCCGACTGGCGAATGTCAGGCTGTTGCCATTTATTGAAAAAATGGATTTAGCTTATGCTGTTGCTGATGTAGTGATTAGCCGGGCAGGGGCATTGTCTATCTCAGAAATTTGTATCACAGGTAAACCATCTATTCTAGTTCCATCGCCCAATGTAGCCGAAGATCACCAGACAAAAAATGCACGTTATCTCGTCAACGCAGGTGCAGCAGACTTGATCTCTGATGATGAAGCACCTGATAAACTGGTGCAGAGCGCAATTGCACTAATCCGGGATGAAGATAAGTGTAAGCTCATGCATGAGCAATTGAAACCACTTGCCAGACCTGATGCAGCCCAGAGAATTGCAGGTGAAGTTATTCATTTACTAAAAATGGATGCCCAATGAATATGCTAAAGAACATATCGCATATTTACTTTCTGGGTATCGGAGGAATAGGTATGAGCGCCCTGGCACGATATTTTCATGCCAGAGGTGTGAAAGTGAGTGGTTATGACCGAACCCGAACACCACTTACCGAATCACTTGCTGCTATGGGTATTGATATCAACTATACTGATACACCGGATGACTTCCCTGAGGATGTGGGCCTGGTGATCTATACACCGGCAGTACCCGCTACATCGCAAAAAAGACAGATGATTGAGCATCAGGGAATACCCATGGCTAAACGTTCAGAAGTTTTGGGCTGGTTGAGTGAGGAGCGACGCACCATAGCAGTCGCAGGTACACATGGTAAGACGACTACGACGGCTATTCTGAGTCATTTGCTTTATTCTTCCGGACAGCATATCATGGCATTTGTAGGAGGGATTATGGCTGGCTATGATTCGAATTATTTATATCATGGGGATCAGTTGATGGTGACTGAAGCCGATGAGTTTGATCGTTCATTCCTGCGATTGGTACCGGATGTCGCTATTGTGCTGAGTATGGATCCCGACCACCTTGATATTTATGGTGGCGAAGCCGAGTTCGTACAGGGATTTAAAGAATTTATAGGCAAGATAAAGCATGGCGGCACATTGTTGCTCAATGGGAATCTGAGAAACCATTTCACTGACGTGGAATGGCAGGAATGTCGCAGAAATCTGTGTGTACGGACTTTTGGCTCTCCGAATGACGATATCTATTTTAGTAATCTTAGGATAGCTGAGTCCGGCCAAACTGTATTCGATTACCATTATGGTGAGGATATCATTTCTGGTATAAACTGGCAGATGCCCGGTAAGCACAATGCATCAAATGCAACTGCTGCTATTTATGTTTCTCGTTTACTTGGCTTGCGTAAGGATGAAATTCGTGAAAGCCTGAATAATTTCACAGGAATAAAAAGGCGATTCGAATATCTGGTTAATCAGACCGGAGCAGTAATGATTGATGATTATGCACATCATCCGACTGAACTTAATGCAGCGATCAGTACAGTGAAGGAACTGTATCCGCATAGAAAAGTGACAGGAATCTTCCAGCCGCACTTGTATTCCCGTACACGTGATTTCGCGGGTGAGTTTGCCCGGGCATTAGACAAATTAGATATTCCGGTATTGACTGATATTTATCCGGCACGTGAATTACCGATTGAAGGTGTGAGTTCAGAATTGATATTTTCCAGTATGGTCAATTCCAATAAAGTGCTTGTCCCTTATGATCAATTGGTTCAGTATGTTGATGAGCACAAGCCGGAAGTATTAATTACCCTTGGAGCTGGCGATATAGATCGACTATTGCCTGAAATGAAACAAATAATCGAAAAAAATAATAAAAATGGCTGATAATTCAAAGAATATTACGAAAGTATGGCGTCCGGTTAAGCAGTTTTTATTGTTTGCAGTGACTGGTGTATTGATTTTTAGTCTGTACAGTGCTGCTGATGCAGGAATTGATGGACAAGTATCCAGAGTGATGGTCTATATCCAACCATTGGATGGAGACATCGTATTGGTGACTAAGCCAATCATTGCTTCAATCCTGAAGAATGATTATCGCAGTACTATTAAAGGCGCTTCAATTACTTCGTTGGATATGACTGCTATTGAAAGAATAATTGAAAAGAATAATTATGTAAAAGACGCCCAGGTGTATGTCGATGCAAGAAATACCATGCATATAAAGGTTTTTCAACGCAATCCAATCCTGCGTGTGATTTCTGCCAATGAGTCTTCATTTTACATTGACGAAGAAGGAAAGAAAATCCCATTCAGAAGTGATGCAGTAATGCGACTGCCTGTACTTACGGGTGATCTGCCCTATTATAAATCAGCTATGGCTACAGATAAAAAATCAGTTTATTCAGATGTTTTGACACTGATGAAAGCGGTCGATCAGGATCCGTTTATGAAAGCATTGACTGAACAAATTGTGGTAGATCCTGAAGTGGGGCTTTGTATTTACCCGAAATTGGGGCACCACAGAATAATTTTCGGTAATGCAGAAAGAGCAGAGCAGAAATTCAGAAAACTAGAGATATTTTACAAGCAAGCCATGCCAAAAGATGGCTGGAATGTATATAAAGAAATAAATCTGAAATATAAAGATCAGGTAATTGCTAAGAAGGAACCACTGGTGGTTTTGCAAAGCTAATTGCCCCTCAGGACTAAACATTGAATCAAAGATAAAATCCTAATAAAACAGAATTTTTCGAAACTTAATTTTTTATCAAACTAAATCTTAAAGAACATGAACCATTCTACAACTTCAAGTGAAAGACCGATAGCCGTCGCCGTTGATATAGGTACGACTAAGGTATGCGCTTTAGCAGGTCGTCTGGATGATTACGGAAAGCTGGAAATACTGGCTATATCCCGTGTCGAATCAGAAGGCATACTGCGTGGCGTAGTCAGTAACATTGAGAAAACGGTCAGTGCGATTGACCGGGCTATCCGTATCATCGAACAACGATTAGGCAAGCGTGTCCACACTATCCATGTGGGTATAGCCGGCCAGCATGTGAAGAGCATGCAACATCGTGGCTCACGAATGAGGGAAAATGCCGAATTGGAAATTTCTCAGGACGATATCCAGAATCTGATCAATGACATGCATCGATTGCATCTGCCGGCCGGAGATAAGATTATTCACGTGATTCCACAGGAATATACGATCGATAATGAGCCGGGAATCGTCGATCCGGTAGGCATGTCAGGTGTACGCCTCGAAGGCCAGTTTCACATCGTTACGGGTCAACTGATGGCGATTAACAACATCCGTAGATGCATAGAGAAAGTCAATCTCCAATTGAGGGATCTTACGCTGGAACCATTGGCTTCAGGAGCATCGGTACTTAGTGATGAAGAAAAAGAAGCGGGTGTTGCTTTAGTCGATATCGGAGGGGGAACAACTGATCTGGCCATTTATTTTGAGAATGTGGCACGTCACATTGCAGTGATTCCTTTTGGTAGTAATTCGATTACAAAAGACATCAAGGAAGGCTGTCATGTGATGCAAAATCAGGCAGAAAAGATGAAAGTCAAATTTGGTCATGCCATTGCCAGAGAAGTACGGGATGATAAGATTATTACCATTCCTGGTTTGAAAGGCAGGGATAATAAGGAAATCAGCCAGCGCAATCTGTCCCTGATCATTCAGGCCCGTATCGAAGAGATCTTTGATTATATCATGTGGGAGATCAAGAAATCAGGCTATGAAAATAAGTTGACAGGTGGCATAGTTGTTACCGGTGGCGGATCAATGATGAGAGACATCGAGAAACTAATCAGTTATCATACCGGATTCAGTGCACGCAGAGGATTACCTACTGAGCATCTGGCACATGGCTACCATGAGAGTATTGCCGATCCGGCTTATGCAACTGTATTGGGACTGCTCTATAGTGCAGCTTCAGTGATCAGAGAATCTGAAGTAGAGAATGTAGCGCCACGGGTCAGACAAGCAGAGGTAGAGGTAGAGATCGTGAATCAGGAAGTAAGTACGCATGCATATACCGAACGCAGACAAAGTGGTCGTCATGCTTCCCCTGAGCGAGAAGTAGAATCAAGTGTGCCTGAAGTGCCTGTCAATAATGAGCCTAAAGAGTCTCTGATGAATCGCATTTTGTCAAAAGCAAGGGAATATTTCGAAGCTGCTGATGACGATGATTTGAAATAATTAAAATAAACTTAGTTCAAAATAAAAAATTACAACCATGCCAAAACTAGAATTTGATTTACCAAAACCCGATCAGTCCATCATCAAGGTGATCGGTGTAGGCGGCGGAGGAGGAAATGCCGTCAATCACATGTACAATGAAGGTATCATTGGTGTCAATTTTGCAATATGCAATACAGATAATCAGGCGCTGGACAATAGTCCCGTACCTACTAAAATACAATTAGGTCCAGGACTTACGGAAGGCTGTGGCGCTGGCTCCAAGCCGGAAGTGGGCAAGCATGCCTGTCTGGAGTCAATCGAAGATATCCAGATGTTTCTTAGTCAGGGAACCAAAATGCTTTTTGTCACAGCAGGAATGGGCGGTGGCACCGGTACAGGTGCTGCGCCAATCATTGCGAAGACTGCAAAAGAGATGGGGATTCTGACCGTAGGTATTGTGACTCTTCCCTTTACTTTCGAAGGTCGGGTGCGTCAGCGTCATGCTCAGGAAGGTATCGAGGAAATGAAGCGCAATGTGGATTCACTTATCATTATCTCCAATGATAAGTTGCGCGAGATCCACGGTGACCTGGCTGTATCCGTGGCATTTGGCCATGCGGACAATATTCTGACTACGGCAGCCAGAGGTATCGCTGAGATCATCACAGTAGCCGGTTATATCAATGTCGATTTCGAAGATGTCAATACCGTCATGCGCGATAGCGGTGTAGCAATCATGGGAAGTGCGCTATCTGAAGGTGAAGATCGTGCCCGCAGAGCCGTAGATGCAGCGCTCAACTCACCTCTACTGGAGGATAACAGCATCAAGGGAGCACAGAATATCCTGCTAAATATCACTTCCGGTAAGAAAGAAGTTACGATGGATGAGATCTATGAGATTAATGAATTCGTACAGGAAGAGGCAGGTATGAACTGCAATATCATCTGGGGTAATTGCTATGATGAAAGTCTGGGAGAAAAAATCTCAGTAACAATCATCGCCAGCGGATTCGATCAAAGACGTAAAAATATTTCCGGGGGTAATGCACAACCCAATGTGGTTTCACTGGAAGATGACTATATTTCCCGTGAGAAAGTTATCGCCGGCAAATCAATTGAATCTCTGGAGACACAATACGATCAGACCAGCCTGGATCTGCGCATTGCAAGTGAGAAGTATAGCGAAACACAGTTTTCTGAACCGTTTATCAATAGTAATCCACAGCAGGATAGCCGCAAGGCAAGGTTAGAGCCAGCGTATGCAAATTCTGACTATCGCAGACAGGTAGCTAATGTCAGGCTTTCTAATCCGCAGACTTTGGCCGAACTGGAGAATATCCCCGCTTATGTACGTAGAAAGGTGGTGTTGGAGGATGTTCCGCATTCCAGTGAAGTCCAGACGTCAAGATGGACGATCAATCAGGATGATGAACTCATCATGCGCAATGATAATCCATTTCTGCGCGGACTGGAAGACTGATAGTTTTTGAGTTCTGCTGTAGTACACTAATTACCGCTTAAATACCTGATTATCTCATTTTAATTCAGGTAAATGGCTTCAGATTTATTTGGGCTGAATGCTCAGGTGAGTGTGCTATGTCTTAAATAAAATATTTTTGTTCTAATTAGGTTTATAGTTCTTTGGCAGCCCTGCTCAGGGCTGCATTTTTATTTTCTATTCTTTATATTTAGACTTTATTAAACTAATAAAGAATGAAAACAAAAATTGTCTTTATCCTGATACTTACAATTGCCTTGCTTACTATGAGCCATTTTCATAGATGGAGCAATCATTCTGTACTTAAATGGGATGCTTTTGGCTATCACAATTATCTACCTGCGGTATTTATTTATCATGATATTACTTCTTATCTGTTTTTGGATCATATTGATTCTGTGTATCAACCTGCTAGTGTGCCCAAATATGGCTTATATCCGGTAAGGAGTTTAGAAAGCTCTAAATCGTACACACACACACACACACACACACACACACACACACACAGGCCGCATTGGTTGACTCATCCCGTCTTTGTAATCAGTATCCTGTAGGTGTTTCAATCTTTCAATTACCTGGGTTCCTGATTGCCCATGCGTGGACGGTATGGTCCGGCAAACATTTTGCAGACGGATATTCCAAGCCCTATCAACAGGCAACCGCATATTCCACTTTATTATTTGGATTTTTAGGACTAATATTTCTTTTTTTATTAATAAGACGATATTTCTCAGAGAATATCTCTCTATTAACTGTTTTGCTAATCGCTGGTGGTACCAATATCACCAATTATTGGATTATAGAGACGGGATATTCGCATGTTTATTTGTTTTTTCTGTATGCTGTAATGCTGTATATTACTGACAGTTGGTTTCGAACACCAAGGTGGCATTTAGCTGCGCTGATTGGGTTGGTTATTGGTTTGGCGACGATTACCCGACCAGTGGATATATTTATTTGCCTGATCCCTGTGTTATGGATTTTTTCAGTTAGAGATAAGTGGGAGTTTATCCAGACACATAGGAAACATATAATGTTTCTTTTGCTTAGCGCATTTGTCATGACCTGGCCGCAGTTGATTTATTGGAAGTATGTTACCGGGTACTGGTTTTATTATTCCTATTCAGGCGTTGATTATTTTGAATTTGACCGATTCAGATTGATTCATGGCCTGATTAGCTTTCGCAAAGGTTGGTTTGTTTACACTCCATTGGCGTTAATAGCCTTTATCGGTATTTTTCATTTCCGTTTACAAGGTAATTTGTTGTTTTATAAGCGTGTATTTTGGTTCTATTTTATACCAGTTCTTTATTTGGTCTTCTCCTGGCACAATTGGTTCTATGGATGGAGTTATGGATGCAGAGCATTGATCCAGACTTTGCCTCTTCTCGCTATTCCACTGGCTAATTTATTACAGAAAATGGTCAGTTTTAATCTATTGAAAAAGTTTTCAGTCAGTGTAATATTAGTATTTATATTCTTTCTGAATATTTTTCAGAATGACCAATATAATCGCGGAATTATTCATGGTGCATCGATGAATGAGACATTGTACTGGAGTGTGTTTTTGAAAAATGAAAGACCTCCAAATTTTGATCAGGTGCTGAAATTGCAGGAAGAGATTGACTGGGCCATGGGTTGGTAATCCCATCCTAGTACTCTATTCCAAATTTAGAGATTCAGTATTTTATTACTTTACTGACCACTTTACAAGGATACTTCCCCAGGTAAACCCACCACCAAAAGCAGTGAGAATGATATTATCGCCATACTTTAACTTATCCTCCCATTCCCACAGACAGAGTGGGATAGTGGCGGAAGTGGTATTGCCATATTTCTGAATATTGATCATTACTTTCTCAATCGGAAAGTCAAGCATATCTGCTACTGAGGTGATGATGCGCATATTGGCCTGATGGGGCACCAACCACTTGATTTGATCTGTCGGGAGATTATTTCGTTCTGCGACTTCTTTGATCGTACTTACCATACCATTTACAGCATACTTGAATACATGCTTACCTTCCTGATATACGAAATGCTCTCTGGCGGTCACTGTTTCTATACTGGCTGGCTTAAGCGAGCCTCCGGCTTTCATCTGGAGATAATGTCTGCCATTGCCATCAGAGCGAAGAATAGAATCTATAATTCCTGTGCCATCATCTACCGGTTCCAATAAGACCGCCCCGGCGCCATCTCCAAATAAAATACAGGTCGCCCGGTCAGTATAATCGACGATGGAGGACATGACATCCACACCTACTACGATCACTTTCTTGTACGTACCGGCTTCAATAAATTTTGATGCCGTAGTCAGTGAATACAAGAAACCGGAGCAGGCTGCATTGATGTCAAATCCAAAAGCATTCTTTGCTCCGATCTTATCGAGTATCGTATTGGCTGTATCCGGAAATACATAGTCACCGGTTACTGTCCCTACGATCATGAGGTCAATGTCAGATGGATCAACCCCCGTTTTTTTGAGCAGGCCTTGTACTGCCGGAACAGCGAGATCACTGGCACCTTTACCGGGTTCATCGAAGATTCGCCGCTCGCGTATTCCTGTTCTGGAGACGATCCATTCATCATTGGTGTCCACCATTTTCTCCAGATCAGCATTGGAGAGGATTTTATCGGGCACATGTCCATGTACTCCGGTTATTCCTGCTTTTATCATTGGTAAGGTTAATTAATGTGAAGGTAGTAATTTTTTAAACTTTTGTAAATGTAAGTACATACGATTAAAATTCCATCCTTATTTTAAGATTGATACGTCTGGAGGTCAATGTACTGGGAAATGCATAAGCGATATTATTAAAATCCTTTACCCAGTTGTAATTAGCCACGTTTCTCGCATCCAGTAGATTGAATACTTCCAGATTGAGCCAGGTATTTTTCGTAAATCGCAGGATGTGATGCGGTTGCTTATCCTTTCTCGACTGATCCCATATCAGATAAGAAAATCCGATATCCACTCGTTGATAGTCTTTAAATCTAAGTGGGTTTCGTTGGACATAATTTTCCCAGGGCACTCCATAAGGGTAACCTGTGCCATACGAAATCTGAAGGTGCACCTGAAAGTTTTTATTTTGAGGCAAATAGTCCTGAAAATACAGTGCAGCCTGGAAAAACTGATCAGTCGGTCTCGGGACATCATTGACCGGCTGTCGCTTTAGATCTAGATGCTGTACGCCATCCAGCTTCTCACGGGTTCGCAAAAATGATACATTGAGCCAACTTTCAAAGCCATTGACAAATTCACCATTCAGACGCATATCCAATCCGGTAGCATAACCTGTCGCATTATTTTCGCCCAGATAACTCACTCGTACATTATCTACATTGTAGGGGATCAAATCCCACATTGATTTGTAATAGGCTTCTGCGATAAACCGTAAGCGGACCGGTTCCCTTTTCCCTGCTTCGAAGTCATAGGTGATGCCGGTAATGCCCTGGATTGATTTTTGGCTTTTTATATCGTAATTCAGTGTACCATCCGGGCGTCGCATCTCTCTGTAAAATGGCGGTTGCTGATATACACCCCCGGCTAATTTCAGCGTTAATGGATTGTGCCTGCCTAGCGGTTGAAATAATAATTGAGCTCTGGGGGACCAGATAAATTCATTATTGAATGTCCAATAGCCTGCCCTCATGCCCACTGTTGCCTGGATTTCGTATTTATTTTTCTTTTTATAGGTATAGGTTTCCTGGACAAAGGCAGTCATTCGGTGTGACTGAATATCATTCGTAGATTTTAACACACTGGCTAAAAAATACTGATCTTCATCATAGGGCAATGAGTATCCCACACTATCTGTCCGATACCATTCATTAAGCTGATCTAAAAAATGTTCATTCTGATATTTGATCCCGCCATAGATAAAATGTGAGCTTTCGTGGTTCTCAGAGAAATGTGGAAACTCAATTCCTGATTTCACCTCCGCATTATACACCAGATTTTGAAGTGAATTCCGTGCGAAATTATGTTGTGTACCACCTCCGAGTGTGGCTATATCTTTTGTGCCGCCTTTGTCAAAATCAGGTTCTGTAACCTTGATCTCAAATTGAGACAGAATATCATAAGATTCCCGTTCATCAGAATGATATGCAGAGGAAAGAAATTTGACAAATGCCGGTGATGACTTACTGTCTGAAATCCATGAAAGTGAAATGCCCCCCATTGAATTGAGGAATTTATCTCGTTCCTGGCCCTGGTACTCCGCATCCAGCCGAAGTGTTGACAAGAAAGTCCCGGTAGGTGTCTCACTCGAGTTGGGGACATAATTGTATTTCGACAGGTTATAGTTTCCGATCAGTGCCAATTGAAGTTGCTTGGAGAAATCATAAGTGACATACCCCTGTATATCTGCGAAATTGGGCAAATACTCACCTTTGACCTCCAGTGAATTGAGAAGATATTGGGTGGTCTTGTATCTGGCCCCAACCAGAAAACGGACCTTTCCGGGTGCATTCTTTCCGGGGAAAAAACTCCCCTCAGCATGAGCAGATGCGCCTAACAGGCTTGCCATGAATGATCCCTTGAATTGTTCAGGACGCTTATATTTAATATCAAGCACTGAAGACATTTTATCACCGTACTTTGCTTCAAACCCACCACTGGAGAATGAAAGTTCACGGATCAGGTCCTGATTTGGAAATGAAAGCCCTTCCTGTTGACCTGCACGGATTAATTGCGAACGAAATATCTCAAAACCATTGACATACACCAGGTTTTCATCATAGTTTCCACCGCGTACATTATACTGTGAGGTAAGCTCACCTCCTGTACCGCCAGAGGTTCCTAGTGCGATCGAAGGCAACAGACTTTCGATATTACCCGAGACAGATGGAAGTAATTTAAACTCTTCGACATTTGCCCGGACCATATTCTTGTCACCTATACTCTCGGCGGTAATCACGACGGATAAACCCGCATCTTTGGTCGTCAATGCGATAGAGATATTGCGTACTTCACCGGGATTCATAGCCTTCACTGTGACTTCGCTCTTGTCAAAACCGACACGCTGAATGATTATTGTTAGTTCTTTTTGTGCCGGGACACGGAGCTGGAAATGACCTTTTGAATCTGATTCAACAGCGATTTTTTCATTTTTTTCATAGATGAGTGCGCCTTCTACCGGTTCGTTATTCTGGCTTTCTTTGATCTCACCGAGGATGGTACCATGTGCTGATTGTGCTGCCAGGGATGAGCAGAGACAAAGTGAAAATAAAAAGACAAGGAATTGTACCTTCATCAACAGCTAATTAAATCAGGACGCAAAGGTATCATTTTACTTCAGTATGTCAATTGGATAAATCTGCAGCCATAAAAGGATGTGCTGATTTCCTTAATTCTGCAATGGTAGCCGTTGGATTTGCTGATTTGAATACACTGGATCCCGCAACTAATATGTCCGCACCGTTTTCAAAAAGTCTGCGGGCATTTTCCTGAGTCACACCACCATCTACTTCTATGAGGGCCGATGAACCTGTATCCCGGATCAGTTGTTTTAGTTCACTGAGCTTTTGAAAAGAATGTGGAATAAATTTCTGACCACCAAATCCCGGATTTACAGACATAAGAATCACTATATCTAAATCCCGGATTACATCGGCTAATAAAGCAACAGGTGTATGGGGGTTGATGGCAACTCCGGCCTGAGCTCCTACATTTTTGATCTGATGAATAGTGCGGTTGAGGTGGGTACAGGCTTCATAGTGCACACTGATATGATCCGCTCCGAGAGATCTGAACTCTTCGATATATTTCTCGGGTTGTACGATCATCAGATGGACATCCAGTGGCTTTTGTGCGACCTGATTTATTGCTTCTACTAATGGAAAGCCGAAAGAAATATTCGGCACGAAGACACCATCCATGACATCAATATGAAACCAATCAGCATCACTGCTGTTGACCATCCGGATTTCATCTTCCAGATGCAGGAAATTTGCGGATAATATGGAGGGCGCTATGTATCCCCGTATTTTTTCTTTCATTTCTGATGTGAAGGTATATAAAATTATTAGCTTTTACTAAGCCATTCCTTTGTATAAGAAATTAAATTGTGTCTATATACAATAGACGTTTTATAAAGAAGTATGAAAAAGCACTATTTGTACCCTATCTTTGTGCGCTTGATTTTGGAGATATTTGATACTAGATTGGTCAGAGGATCTCCGGACAAATAATATTTTGATTAATTGAAGAAAAATAAAATATGAGTAATCCACTCATTTTAGTCACTAATGATGATGGTATCACGGCACAGGGTATAGCCGCATTGATTGAAGTAGCCTCTGAATTTGGAGAGGTACTGGTTGTAGCTCCGGATAGCCCGCAGTCAGCAAAGGGCCATGCCATTACTATTTCTAATCCACTCCGCCTGAATCGGACTGGTATCTATGGTGATATCGCAGCGTATGAATGTAATGGAACACCGGTTGACTGTGTCAAGCTGGCAAAGCATGTACTGGTGAAGCGCGAAATTGACCTCTGTGTAAGTGGTATAAATCACGGGAGTAATGCCAGTATCAATATCATCTATTCCGGTACCATGAGTGCGGCGATGGAGGCATCCTTAGAAGGAACTAATTCGATTGGTTTTTCGCTTTGTAATTTTTCACATGCGGCTGATATGAGTCTGGCAAGGAAAGTAGCCAGATCGATTATATCCCGTTCATTGAGTAAAGGTTTCCCGGGGAATGCACGTTTGCTCAATGTCAATATTCCGGATGTAAGTATAGAAGATTGCCGGGGAATACGGGTTTGCCGACAGGCAAATGCAAATTGGGAAGAGAACTTCCAGGTAGGACTGGACCCCCGCAAACAAGAATATTACTGGCTTACCGGTGATTTTGTCAACTATGATCAGGGTACGGATACTGATTTGTATGCCTTAGATCATAATTATGTCTCAGTGGTGCCTTCGATGCATGACCTGACTTATCATCAGTATATTAATGAATTTAAATTTCTGGAGGACTGAGCATGTGGGGTAGAGATAGTGTGGTCAGTGGTATCCTATTAGGCATAATTTTTCCTTTAGTCGGATATGGTATTCTGTGGCTCTTTTTTTATGCACTGTTATATGGTGGTGTATTGCCTGAAGAATATATTCATTCGATGCGGGCAGGCAGGACGATTATGGTATTGGCTATCTGCTGCAATATCATTCCATTGCAAGTATTCAAGCGCAGACGGCAGGATAATTCGATCAGAGGGATAGCGTTTCCGACGATTCTTTTTGTTATTGTGTGGTTTATCGTGTATGGTAGCCAGCTATTCCAGTCGATTTGAGTCCTTTGAAAGTGTTTCTTCTCGCTGGTGAACCCTCCGGTGATATCCATGGGGCAGCTTTAGCATCAGCGTTTATTCATCAGTCACCCGGCTGCGATTTGGTGGGCTGGGGTGGTGATTTGATGCGACAGGCCAGTGTGCATATAATGCGTGATCTGGATAAACTTGCATTCATGGGATTCGTAGAAGTAGTGGCCCACCTACCCACAATTCTTGCTAACTTCCGAATTGTTAAACGTCAATTAAAAAACAATCGACCGGATATCCTGGTGTTGATTGATTATCCGGGGTTCAATCTCCGTCTGGCCAGATGGGCACATGCGCAAGGCATTCCGGTTTATTATTTTATCTCACCTACAGTATGGGCCTGGAAACCGGGTCGGATGAAGATCATAGAGCAGTTTGTGACAAAATTATATTGTATCCTGCCCTTTGAGAAGAAATTTTACCGGGATCACAATATTACTAACGTCGCTTATCTCGGTAATCCACTGATCGATAAAGTAAATCAATATTGTAGCTCTCATCCAAAGCCCCTGTTTTCTTCTGAAGAATATATTGCTGTGTTGCCGGGTAGCCGTCGTCAGGAGATAAACCTCATTTTTCCGGTAATGGCCAAAGCTATGAAACTTACGCCCGGATTAAAGTATAAAATAGCCCATTCGCCCTCAGTGGAAAAGGAACTATTGGTTATGATTTTGGAAAAAGAGTTTCCGGAATGGCGAGATTTTGTTGATATACGGACAGGAAATACGTATGAAGTTTTGCGTAGTGCCCGGGCAGCTATCGTCACCAGTGGTACGGCAACTCTGGAGACGGGTTTGTTTTCTATTCCGCAGGTCGTATGCTATATCACAGGTTCGATGAATTATAGAATAGCTAAGAAACTGGTTAACCTCGATTATATTTCATTAATTAATCTGATTGCGGGGCAGGAAATAGTCAAAGAGTTAATTCAGACAGATTGCACACCGGAGCATCTCAGTGCCGAAATGCGGCAAATCATTAATAATTCAGAGCGAAGAAAGGAAATTATCAGTGGTTATCAGCAAGTGAAAAATAAGTTGGGCGAATCAGGTGTAGCTGAACGTGTCGTCGCAGATATCCTCCGGGAATTCAGCGCTGTTCAATAATTGAGTTTACGCCCATGTCGATTTAACCAGGCATCATTCTCCCGCCAGTTTTTATCGTATTGAGCAACCAGCCGCCAAAAATTATCGGAATGATCTTTGTGAACTACGTGTGCGAGTTCATGCAATATCACGTGATTAATGATGTGATCCGGAGCCAGCAGGAGATTGGTGGACAGAGAGATATTATTCGTATGACTACAACTTCCCCATTTTGATTTATTATGTCGCAGGGATACTTTATTGATTTTTACATTCAGCGTTGCTTGGTTGATTTGGATTACCCTTTCTGTAATTGCCTTGAGAAATAATTTATTTACCATTAGCGGGAAAACCTTGCTCATAGCATCAGGATTGCCAAGATGCTTCTCAGGAATTTCGATATAAATCTGATCTTCTTTCTTACGGGCTCTGAACATATATTCATGATCTCTGGACTGGTAATGTAATGTGTAGGATTGTCCCATGATCATCACTGTCTGACCATCACCAATGCTACTTTTCGGAGGAGAAAACAATTCAGGATCTTTTCGATACAATTTTGTCAACCACTCTGATAGTTTTTCCAATGCTGTATCGAGTCCCTGCTTATCTATATATTGCGGCACATTGAGTATGGCGTGACTCCCATTCTTATAGCTCATGCGGATATTTGACCGGGCACTCCTGATCAACTTTACAGGAACCTCCAGTGAGTCAATAACTATTTTCAAAATTTTTTGTTAGTGGATTAAGTTGTAATTTTGCCCCAACAAAAATAGTATTAAATAAATGGAAAATCCAGTAATAAATACACCTGTATTAATTTATACCGAAGACACACCCAATCCGGAGTCATTGAAATTTGTAGTAAACAGAATGTTGTTTCAGGGCGGCACAGCTGACTTTAAGACAGCTGGAGATGCACAGAAATGGTCTCCTCTGGCAACTGAGATTTTTGCTTTACCCTATGTACGCAATGTATATATCTGCAACAATTTCATCACTGTCACCAAAGATAGTGATACAAACTGGGAAGATATTAAACTAAGACTCAAGGAATTTATCAAGAAATATCTGGCTGCAGGTAATCCGGTGATCGATGAAGCGTACAGAGATGAATTAGAGCGGGCGAATCTGGAGGAATTACAGAAAGGATACAGCGGTGATGATGTCACCATAGTACAGAAAATCATGGACCTGATAGAGAATGTGGTGAAGCCGGCAGTGGCTAATGATGGTGGAAATATTGAATTCAGAGGATATGATCAGGGAGTAGTGACTGTGTCTTTGCATGGTTCATGCTCCGGCTGCCCATCAGCTACGATTACACTGAAATCAGGAATAGAAGGAATGCTGAAGCGAATGATCCCGGAAGTGCGGGAGGTAGTAAGCCTCATGGAGTAATCACTCAAAGAAATCATCCTCTCCCGGTGTTTGGCCTTTTTTGTGATGGGTGGAATCCTGACCTGAGTTGAGGACATTAGGGTTATAGTATTGAGAACAATCCGTGATTATGCTTTCTCCGCCTGCCGGTGGTTTAAAGCGCGCATTGGGATTATATTCTGACACTTTCTGTTGCTCCAGTTGGCGGATATATTCTGAGAAAAACGGTCTGGCCATTCGGGCACCTTGTCCATTGGCTAAACTGAGAAAACGGATCCAGCGGTCATCACCACCGACCCATGTACCTACGACCAAACTAGGTGTGATACCGATAAACCAGCCATCTACGTAGTCATTTGTCGTACCTGTCTTACCACCTACATCAGATTTTATGCCCTGGAATCCACCTGCCCCTCTTACTGCATAGCGCAGCATCTCTACCATCACATAATTATAGTCTGAAGTGATCGCCTGTTTTTTATCAGCGGTACTTTTATACAGTACTTTTCCATTTTTATCTTCGATACGGGTGATAAAGGTAGGCTGAATGTAAGTGCCTTCATTTGCAAAAGTGGCGTAAGCCCCGGTCATCTCAAAGACCGTCAGGTCGGCTGCGCCGAGACAGATAGAGGGTTGTGCGGGTATGTGGTTACTGTCGATCCCCATATTATTTGCCAGGCTTCGTACGAAATCAGTAGAACCTAATTCCTTCATCAGATAGACAGAGATTGAGTTTCTTGATTTTTGAAGACCTTCGAAAAGTGTCATCGGACTGTTAGAAAATTTACCTTCAGCATTTGAAGGACTCCAGGGATGGATAAGTCCGAATTTACCCTCACCCGGATTGATGGTGTATTGCCTGTCAACCACCTTTTGACAAGGGGACATGCCCTGTTTGATGACTGCGGAAGCATAAACAAAAGGCTTGAATGTCGAACCTACCTGTCGTAGCGTCCGTATATGGTCGTATTTGAAGTATTTGTGATTGATGCCACCTACCCATACTCTGATCTGACCATTCGTAGGATCTATGCCCAGAATCCCCGTTTGTAAAAACATGCGGTGATAGCGGATACTATCATACGGTGACATCAGGGTATCTTTCTCATTCTCTGCATTATAGGCGAATACCTTCATACGGGTCTTCTCAGCGAATTTTTTTCTTACTTCCTGACGAAATGCCTGCCATTTGTTCATCATTTCCTGATAATGGTTGCTTTTCATTACACTCGTATAATTGTCTTTCTGCTCATCAGTGATTCCATAATTTTTAGCAGAGCGATCCATTCCTACCTGTGCAGCATTATTCATTATATCCAGTTCGACATCTGTAAACTGTACCTTAGGAAATTCCTGACTAATTGCTTCCAGCTCTGGTTCGAATATTTCTGCCCGCATGTTTTGATAACGATCTGATGTGCGGACGAGATTCTTCAATGAATTTTCCCGGATAGCATTGTACTTCGGATTACTGTCATATTTCCAGGGATCTTTGCCTTTCCACTCTGCCCAATATCTTTTCTGAACTGTTAGCATGTGCTTTTTCATCACATCCTCAGCTATTCGCTGCATATCTCTGTTGATCGTCGTATAGATCTTCAGACCATCTCTGTATATGTCATAATTAGAGCCGTCAGATTTTTGCGCAT
Source organism: uncultured Saprospiraceae bacterium (assembly GCA_964525915.1). Classification (GTDB taxonomy): domain Bacteria; phylum Bacteroidota; class Bacteroidia; order Chitinophagales; family Saprospiraceae; genus Parvibacillus. The sequence goes on from CAZGKN010000002.1 coordinate 17,825, forward strand.
TGACTTTTCGTAGAATTGAATTGACTTCTTTTGCCACTTCCATTCTGAAATAAGTAGCGATTCCACTGATGTGTGATTTCGGATGGAAATTCAGTTGGATAGGTGATGCAATATATTTTTCGGCCTCGGCTTTACTTAGTTTGTCATTGGACACCATACGCCGGATGACCGTGTTTCTACGATTTTTTGCCTGTTCTTTACGCCGTACAGGGTTGTACAGGGATGGATTCTGCAACATGCCTACCAGTAGGGCACTCTCAGGGACATCCAGATCCTTTGCCTTTTTATCAAAATAGATCTCTGCAGCTGCCTCTATGCCATAAGCGCCATTGATGAAATTGAATTTATTGAGATACATGGCAATGATCTCTTCCTTGGTATAACTGCGCTCTAATTTTACTGCAGTAATCCATTCTTTTAATTTGATATTGATCAATGCAAAAAAACGTCGCACTGAATTCATCTGTGAGAAGTCCCTGTCTGAATACAACAGTTTTGCCAATTGCTGGGTGATGGTACTACCACCGCCTGAACTTCGATTGCCGAGTACCAGTGTCTTAGTGATGACTCTGAGCACAGCTTTGTAATCGACACCACTATGGGTAAAATAGCGCTCATCCTCAGTCGATACCAGTGCATTTACTATATTCGGTGAGATTTCATTATAGGTTACCGGGACTCTGTTTTCTATGTATAGCCTTCCTAATGAAGCATTATCATCAGCGAGTATATCGCTGGCAATGTCATAATTCGGGTTTTCTAATTCTTCAAAAGTCGGCAATCCGGAAAGTGACAGGATAAAAAGATAGGCTACCACAAACACTAATCCACCAGCAAATAGCAGCCATAAATAACGGACCATTTTACGTGTGAAATCAGTATTAGTATTATTCATAGCTTAAATATAAATCAATTTTGATAAATGCTTGAAACGGTGAAATTAATGGTTTATTTTAACCACTTAATGTTACATCCGCCGCTGGGATACTGCTTTTCGATGATCCCGTCACCGGCAAGCATTCTGTCCAGAGCGTTTCTGAGATCTTTTCCATCATTGGGGATATTATTTCCTGGACGTGAACTATCCATTCTACCCCGATATACTAATAAATTATTTTCATCAAAGAGATAAAAATCCGGTGTGCAAGCGGCATCGTAAGCATGGGCTACCGATTGTGATGCATCATACAGATAAGGAAATTGCATTGAATATTCTGACGCAAATATTTTCATATTTTCCGGAGAATCTTGTGGGTAATTTTCTACATCATTGGAACTTATCGCTGCAACACCTATTCCTTTTGCCATATACACTTCAGCGATTGCCACGATCTGTGCTATCACATGAACTACATAAGGACAATGATTGCACATGAAAATAATTAGTGTACCCTTAGTGCCGCGGCAATCATTAAAACTAAAGAATCTATTACTTATGGTATCAGGCAGATCAAACTCAGGTGCTTCAATTCCCAGGTCCAGCATTTTCGACTCCGTATATGACATATTGTTAATTTATCGCATATAACAACGAATCTGTATGCAGGGTTCATAATCCACCGGGATTTACTATATGATTTTCCTTTGTGAATTCTCCCCGATAATTGTGTGTTTTAGAAATTTGGTGAAGTGAGGATTAAATGGTTTTGGTGGTCTTGATCTTCTGCAAATTCACGATTTTGCAAATTAGCCAGATATTAAGCAGTAAATGTAACAGCTGCAAAAATCATCTCTCACATAGGCCTTGCAATCTCAGATTGCGAGAGAGAGTAAAATTTAAACACAAACGAGCATATCATTTCACGTAAAGTAAGCAAAGACTTTCGCTGAAATTGCAGAGTCTATCAGATGTTTCTCAGCGGTCTTAGCGCTCCTTAGCGGCTTTGCGTGACACTTTTCTAATTACAGATGTTTTTCTATTTCTCGCAAAGGGGCGCAAAGGTGAAAAAGTCCAGAAAGCGATTTTAGTATTTTTTCTTTTTATGCGTTTTATCAGGTTTATACTTTCTTTGTAGTTTAGATGTTATATAGTGATGGATACATTGATGAAGCGATTTGAGTATTGGTTTTTTCTATTTGGCTTTATATTACTCTCGTGTAACACCGGGCGACAAGTAGTTTCTGATTCTAATGTTTCCAAGTCAGATAAATACCTGCAGGATGCTATCAAAGCGCAATCTTCCGGTCAATACGTAAAGGCGAAACAATTCTACCAGAAAGTGATATCTCTTGATAGCAGGAACCTGGAAGCTATGACGCGATTGGCTGGAATATATAGTTCAGATCACCAGACTGATTCATTGATTTTTCTACTGAAACAGGTTGTGTCTATGAATTCCAATCCTTCAGCGCAGGTGCTTTTTACTTTGGCGAATGCTTATTATGATAAAGCTGAATATGCACAAGCACTACCATTAGCCGAAAAATACATGGAAAAAGATGCTAAAAATGCTAATTCTGAAGAGAAAGCAAATGTAATTATTCGCAATTGTCGGTTTGCTATACAGGCTATGGCTCACCCTGTTCCTTATCAACCGATTAAATTGCCAGAGACGATTAATACGGATGATCCGGAGTATTTGCCTTCATTGAGTGCTGATGGGCGTTTGTTGATTTATTCCCGTATCGTGGATAGTCAGGAAGATTTATATTATTCTTTGCGGACAGCAGACGGATGGTCTGTAGGGAGACCAATTCCCGGAATAAATACAGTCAGGTATAATGAAGCAGCTGAATGTATCTCAGCTGATGGTAAGACATTGATCTTCACAGGATGTAATATGCCGGGTGGTATGGGAAATTGTGATTTGTATATCTCTTATCTGGTGGGGGATGAATGGACGAAGCCTGTAAACATGGGGCCTGCGATAAATACTTCAGGGTGGGAAAGTCAGCCTTCGCTTTCTGCTGATGGCATGACATTGTATTTTGCTTCTGAACGACCCAACGGCTATGGCAGGAAAGATATCTGGACTTCGACCAGTACCGGCAAGAATCGCTGGAGTAAAGCTGAACCATTATCTGCTCCGGTGAATACTTCATCCAATGAAGCATCACCGTTTATCCATGCAGATAATACAACCTTGTACTTCATGTCTGATGGCTTGCCCGGGATGGGTGGTTATGACTTGTATTTTAGTAAAAAACAGCAGGATGGTTCCTGGTCAACTCCTGTTAATCTAGGTTACCCGATCAATACACGTGGTGATGAGGGTGCTCTTTTTGTGAACCTGGCAGGAGATACTGCCTATTTTACTTCGACTGGTCTGGAGAAAAAAATAACGGATGCACATGTAGTGGACACTGATATTTATTTATTTGAAATGCCCGAGGCAATAAGGCCACTTCCTGCTACTTATTGTAAGATTAATGTAATCGCAGAAGTAGATTCTACTCCGGTATTGGCTAAAATCAATATCACCGGATTGCACAATGCGATTAATTACAATCTGAATACTGATGATGCAGGTGCGATACTATTACCACTACCAGCAAATCAGGATTATGGGATACAAATATATGCGCCCGGTTACATTTTTAATTCTGATGTATTTACTATGCCGCAGGACTATTCCAGACTTAAGCCATTTATCAGGACATTTCAATTGAAAAAAATAGATAAACACCTGGGTGAGAAGTTCATCATGCAGAATATCTATTTTGAGTCCGGATCAGCTATATTGAATCCGGTTTCTTTAGCTGAAATAAAAATTCTGGCCACAGCATTGAAGAATGATTCAAGACTGAAAGTAACCATTTATGGCTATACTGATGACGTAGGATCTGAGAGTGATAATCTGATATTATCAAAGCAACGAGCTGAATCAGTCACTAATGCTCTTTTAGATATGGATATAGACCCTTCCCGGCTTCAAGCTATAGGTAGAGGCGAGAGTGACAGTATAGCGCCTAATGATACAGAAGAAGGTAGGAAAATGAACAGAAGAACGGCGTTTGAATTTACGAATTAAGCATCATTTAGGAATACTAACACTGTAATCCATTGGCTGGAAATCCTTTATAGCCTGATAAGCAATTGCATGGCCCTTTACTCTATAGTTCAGTTTATTGAGTAAGTTTGTGTGTGAGGATGGAAAGGTTCTGTTTGAGAGGAATACATATACTAAATTTGACTGAGGGTCAGCCCACACAGCGGTCCCGGTAAATCCCAGGTGACCAAAAGTCTGATTGGAAGCAAGAGAGGTGACATTGTCAATTCTGCCGGGATCCGATTCTTTCATATCAAATCCAATTCCCCGACGGGACTCTGTGGGAAAACGAGTGGTAAATGTCTTTACAGTAGCAGCTTGCAAGTAACGTGTACCGCCATACTCACCTTTATTGAGCAGCATCTGCATTAATATCCCCAGATCGAGTGCATTCGAGAACAGACCAGCATGCCCACTGACTCCGCCCAACATTGCAGCAGCCATATCGTGCACTTCTCCCTGGACTATTTGTTGGCGAAAATACCGGTCATCTTCAGTAGGAGCAATGCGGGTCGGTGGAAATTTATTCTCCGGATTGAACATCATCATTTTCAGACCCATGGGTTTATAGAAATTTTTCATGGCATATTGGTCTAAGGTCTCACCACTGACATTATGGATGAGTCTGCTCAGCATTATGAAGCCCAGGTCACTGTATTTATAATTGGTATTCAACAGATTCTTACATTCGGCTATGGATCTCCACATAGTATCCAAATACGAAGTATCCATATAAAGCCGGTTAGCTACATGGATTGCATATTTCGATGATTGATGTGAATCGTATATATCAGCCGATGGTCTGATCCGGTGGCCATTATCGACTACTGTGCGTTGGTAGAAAGGAATCCAGGGGTACAATCCTGCTCTGTGCGCCATGACACTGCGTATCACCATTGACTCTTTGTTGCTGCCTTTCAGGAAAGGGAGATATTGCCCTAAGGTACCGTTTATATCTACCTGATTATTTTCTGATAGCTTCATCATTGATATTGTGGTCGCTGCTATTTTAGTGACAGAAGCCAGGTCATAAAGTGTGTGCGGATTGACAGGAGCGCTTTCTGGATCATAGGTGTATCTGCCAAAAGCCTTGTTATAAACCACTTTTGCATCTTTGATTACCACTATCTGACAACCGGGCGCTGCTCTCCTTCTGATGACATCCGCAGCCATCTGATCTAATTCTCTGAGTTTTGCTGAGCTCATACCCACGGTCTCAGGTAAGCCGAAACCTACACGAATTGCCTGACTAACATCGATGCCGGCTTCAAACGGGTAGGGTGGTGCAGTCACTGGTAGTCTTCCATTTATAGGAATACCACCAAAGACAGCCTGGGCCGCGGCAGATTGATATTCATCATCATTATCATACGCACAGATAATTGCTGCAGGACTTTTGAAGTTTGATAAACTGTACGGATTACCAAATACCAGTAATATTACCTTAGTCCGACCGGAGAGTGTATTGATAAACTGCAGATCAGCATCACTGATTCCATAATTATCGCCGCGCTTATTAGTCATGTCAGTGAGCCCAATGATCACTACAGGATATTTTGACAAGCTACTCATTATATTATCAGCATCTTCATCCTGTCCGGCATCTGCCATCACGAAGTGATTTGCCTTACAGTAATCATCTATCCTGTTTTGAAATCCGGCTTTTGTATTTCCACCTAAGGCCAGTGTCGCAAAACTTCCGCTGACATCTTTTATTGGAATCAGATTATTTTCATTTTTGACCAATGTGATTGCTTTTTCTACCAATAACTCATTTATCGCTTTGCCTTCATCTGTGATCAGGGCAGGTGATTTTGTAAGCGTTGTGGGTTTTACCTGCAGCCCAAGATCATACTTGGCTCTGAGTATTCGCAAAACACTCTCATCGATTCTGTCTTCTGTCAATAAGCCGGATTTCAAGGCTGATCTGATTTTTTTTACAGATGATTCGATATCGGAAGGTAGCAATAATACATCTACGCCGGCTAATAACGCTTTTACTTCTATTTCTCCTGGTTTGAAATTTTTTGTCACACCTTTCATCTCCAGTGCATCAGTAAAGACCAGACCATCGAAGCCCAGCCGTGTCCGAAGCCAACCATTGATCACTATCGGTGACAATGATGCAGGCAACTTATCCGTGTTATCTAATGCAGGTACTACCAGATGACCGATCATGACACTTTGTACACCCTGATCGATCAATACACGGAAGGGATACATTTCCTGATCTTTCAGTCGGGTAGTATCAAAGGGCAAGACAGGTACATCAAAGTGTGAGTCAACATTCGTGTCGCCATGTCCCGGGAAATGCTTTGCACAAGCCATCACACCGGATGATTGCAGACCTAGCATATACATATAGGCCTTGCGTGAGACCAGTTCTTTGTTTTCACTGAATGAACGGGTGCCGATGACAGGATTGGCAGCATTATTATTGATGTCAACAACTGGTGCGAAGTTGACATTTACACCGAGCAACTTCAACTCACGGGCTATTTCCTTTCCCATCTGATAGATTAATCGGTCGTCCTGAATAGCTCCCAGTGTCATTTGCCTCGGAAAATCTATTGTGCCTGTCTTTAGTCTCATCGCAGGACCCCACTCGGCATCCATGGAAATCATCAGTGGTACCGGACTTATACTTTGATAGTAGCTGGTAAGTTCAACCTGTCGGTCAGCAGTACCCTGAAAAAAGCACAATCCACCAATATGATAATCTTCTATCTGTTCCTGTATTTTTTTCTTTTCAGATTCATCATTACTTGAATATGCCCTGACCATAAACAACTGACCGATTTTCTCATCAATGGACATCGTTTGCAATACAGAATCTGCCCAGACCTGTCGAAAGTCTTTTTTTACTTTTTTGGTTTTAATATGATCCGTTGTAGCACTGACAGGTTTGTCAGGCATTGTGCCGGGTAAAAAAAAGCTGAATAAACTAAGTACTATTCCTAAGCTCCAATGCATTCTTCAGATTATTGGTTTGGTTTTTTGAGACGAGACTGAAGTTTAGGGTCTATTTTTATCGCTTCTGCTTGTAGTTCAGCTCCTTTTTTTGCATCTCCGGCGATAATATAGGCTGTACCCAAATCAAATATGAGATTCGCATCTTTCGGCGTTTTTGCCCGCGCTAATTCGAAGTATTTGATTGCCTCTTTAGGTCGGTTGAGATAACCATTTGCGACACCCAATAAGCGCAGTGTCTCAGCATCATTGGGATTTATCGCATACGATTTCAGGAGATTTTCAATAGCTAGTTGTGTATTTCCGAGTTTCTCGCCGGCATGCTTGCCATTGTCTCTGTAAGCCATGGCAATATTATTTTTCAGCGTCGGAAGCGTAGTGTCCAATTGCATCGCCTTTGTGTACATTTCTATGGCTGAAAGATATTTACCCTGATAGTAAAGATCATTGCCCAGCAATACATGGGCGATGGAATAAGTAGGATGCAGTTCGATCGCTTTTCTCAAATGTGTTTCAGCAAATTGAAGCATGCTTCGCCGATCCAACGAATCAGTGACATGCACTGCGCTGTCGATAGTAATCCCACCAACGCTATTATTAAGTTTGGCGCTATTGGGTGAATATTTTATATCATTTAGAAAAATACTATAATTTGACTTCCATACCGGGTTACGAAGGATGGTCTTAATGCCAAAGGCCAATATCCCAATGATCAGTAGGGTATTCATCCCGGATGTGAATTTCAGGTGAAGCCAATATTTACTAATCAGATAGGCGATAATCAGACAAAAACCAATGGATGGGATAAACAGAAAGCGCTCAGACATCAGTGTTCCTACAGGTAAAGGAATATTGGACATGGGAAATAGCGCTATCAGATAAAACAAGATGCCAAAGGCGATGATATTGCGCTTTTTTATCTGCCAAATACTCCAGACAGTACCTGCACCATATAATACTAAACCAAGAATTGCTTTTGGATTAGCGAATGTAGTCAATGGTATTTGTAATGGATAATAATCGTGTGTCAATGGATGCGGGAAGACCAGCAAACGGAGGTAATCGGTAAAAGTGACGCAAATGGTGGCCATTTTCATCATAAATGAAGCAGGTTCATAATGATTACCCACCCAGATCAGAAAGGGATTGTTCATCAACTCATTGATCTGTGTGCCGCCATGTGGTAAACCCAGAATTGCAAATCGCAACACGAAATAGGGTACTGTGCCTGCAATGAGTAACATCACGTCCTTTGCTGCCTGCCGTAGAGTTATCCCATAAAAGATGAATCTGGCTAATGGGATTAATACAATGAATACAATCGCATTTTCTTTGGAGAATAAGGCCAACATAAAGGCAATTGCAGCCGATAAATACCATTTGATGGATTGCTGCTTATCTGCATAATCCAGACTAATCGCTGCTAAGAGTGAAAAAAGCAGGGTCAATACTTCATCCCGACCTTTGATATTGGCGATGACTTCCGTATGCACAGGATGAATCACAAACAATAATGCCGCGAAAAACGCAATCATAGTAGCCGCATTTTCATCAAATCTTGCTTTAAATAAATTGCGCAGCCAGGTAAATAAAAGAATGCAACAAACTGCGTACAAGAGCACACCGATAAGATGAAACATAAATGGGCTCCCATCAAAAAACTGATATTCGACAGCAAACATTGCCAGTGATAGCGGCCGGTAACGCCCACCTTCTACCAGATTAGCTTTTCCTTCCTTTTTGAAAAAACCAAAGAATGTATCATGCTTAAATATCCCCGGGATTCCTGCGATTCCTTGTTTTGTATATTGATTACTGCTGATTACGATTGCGTCATCCATCACGAATTCCCCACCCAGTGAGTTTGCATAATACAGGAAAGCGATGATGCCCAGGAACCAGGGAATCCATCGTATGCTGAGCCAGCCACCCAGACGGGGTTCGCTGATAGCGACCGATACTTTCGGCGATACTTTCGCAGGTACAGGCTTATCTTTTTTGGATTTTGACATCTTATTTTTCAATCATTATTAGCATTCATGTTAAATTCTTGTGAAAATTTAAACAATGGATCAGAGGACAAAAATAATATTTCATTCCATAACGATATAATTTACAAAGAATACCTGAATTATTGATGCCAACACTACACTTATTCACATTAAAAGCGATTTTACTATGCGAAAATTATTTCTGTTTGCCGTATTAAGTTGTGCTATTCCGATGATTGGCTATTCACAATTCTCTATCAATCCTAAAGCAGGTATCAATTACCTGTGGATTGGTGACTCACCTACTTCTTTCTCCAATGCCGGCTCTGAAGCCGGATGGCAGGTAGGAGCTGATCTGCGGATGGGTCGCAGACTTTATTTTCAGCCGGGATTTTATCTGGTCCGCAGCGGGAGTCAGTTTGATGAGTTCCGGGATCTGACTGATTTTGATAAATATAAGGAGGGGAGAGCCTCACATCTGAAAGTCCCAATCAATATTGGATATAAACTCATCAATATCCCATTTTTTAAACTCCGGATCAATGGTGGCCCGGTAGTAAATAAGTTTTGGAAAGTGACTGAACATAGCCAGATTCCTGCTGAATCATATCAGCAATGGCAATATGGTGCGAATGTGGGCCTGGGAATAGATTTACTGTTCATGACACTTGATGCCAACTATGAATTTGGTCTTACCGATTATTTTGTAGCACAATCCAATTCTAAACCCGCACTGTTTTCAATCAGTGCAGGATTTAGGATTCCATAATAGTTAGGAATATATTCCTTCATGCTTGTCCTGCTCCTTACAAGAGCAGGATTTTTTTTGCAGTATAAATTCGTTGCCTGAAATCTTTTTCAATGGATCAAAATAAAAAAAAGCTGCATTGTGGTAGCAATGCAGCTTTAATTCTCAAAAGTTATCTAAATGATTATTTATTTGCCGGAGTCTTTGGGGTAGCTGGTTGCTTTGAATTATCTTTCTTTGGTGCCTCCGGTGTTTTTGGAACATCCGGTGTTTTTGGCGGTGTAGTTCCGGATGGCGTTTGAATCAGTGTAGATAAGGTCTCCATATAACTTAGCGTCGTCGGATTCGTATCATCAAATTCAAGTGCCTTATCATTCCAACTATTTGCTGTCTTATAATCCTGTTTTTTGATATAATAAGCAGTCAGCCAGTTAGCCGCTTCAGATAGATTTTTCTTATATTTCTCCACATTGGTACTTCCTAGTTCGATTACTTTGTTGTAGAAAGGAATAGCCGCACCGGTGCCGGTGGAATCCATCTGTACATTGTGTCTTGCTCTCCACAGATAGCCGGTAGGGTCATCGGGCACTTTAGCTATGATTCCCATGGCAGCAGTATCGCCTCTGCCAAATTGATTGCCCAGATAATCAGCCCTGGTCGCATAGAAATAATCCACTGCCAGGTTAGTAGATTTCGCGATTATATTGAAAAAATAACCAGCCTGGTTGTATTGCTTTCTTTCATACAATGTATCTGCGATCTCCTTGACCAGAAATAATTTGGACGTATCCATCTGGAATGCTTGTAACCAATTTAATCTGCCGATGGAGTCTTGACCTAATCCCATATAGATTCTACCGAGATATTCGTAATCTCTGGAGATAATAGGTGTCGTATCATGCTCTGCCAGGAATTTATTCATTGACTGCAAAGCGTTTGGATAATCTTTGGATTCACAATACGTATAGCCCAATAAGCGGTCGAGGTATGCTTTGTTTGGCGCATCTTTCTGAATCGCTTTGGTAAATTGGATGGCTTCCGCATAGTCTTTATTCAGGAATAAAGTATTGGCATACCATAATCGGTCATTTACGCTGGGTGGCGTATTCAGTTCAAGATATTTACTGAAATTTTGTTTAGCTTCCGGATATTTCGCTCTATCGTAATAATAATAGCCCAGATCTCTATACACCAATGCATAATTAGGGTCCGCAGCTATGGCTTTATCAAATTCAGGAATACCATAGTCATAGTTTTTGCCGGCCAGATAAGCTCTGCCGATTTTATAATGCGGAACTGCGTTATGCGGATCCTTCTCCGCAGCATATTCATAATTTGTCACGGCATTACCTGCATCTCCCTTGAGTGCATACGCATCGCCCAATAGCATCCGGGAGGTGGCATCCGTCATATCGAAGTCATCCACTGCTTGTTTGATATAGAAAATAGCCATTTTCGCGTCCTTATGTTTCCCGTACAGGAATTGCTCACCGATCATACGTGACAGAAATCCTTTCATTTTACGGCCTTTGCGGAGAGCCTTGGCAAAATCATCTGCCATTTCCTCACCATTGCGACCTGAATTAACCTGCGCTAATAGTTCTGCAACGGCTTTAATTGATTTAGATTCTTCATTATTGATTAGTTTATCCAGGACAGTTTTTGCTTCATCATATTTTCCTGTAGCATTCAGGAAACTATAGAGGAAAAACTCATTATTCATGTTGGACGGATCTTTTTGTACTACACCTTTTATCGCATCTAAAGCCTGACTCTCTTTCCCATAGAAATAAAGCTTATAAATATCATCCATACTCTGGCTGAATGCCAGTAGGGCCGTGCTTAGTAATGTAATGACCAGAAAAATTTTCTTACACATTGTTCTCTATTTTATTAAATACTTTAATTACTTGATATTTGGTGATGAAGGGTTTACCTGGATTAATCTGACCGGGGCATTGGCCGGTATGAGGCCATCTTTCAACACTATTCTTTGTCCTTTATCACTGGCTGCAAAAGCGGCGAATCCACTGCCCAATCCATTATATGGTTCATTGATATAGATATGAAGCAAGCGAATAATCGGGTACTGACGCGTCGCGATGTAAGCCTGATAGGGTTGAAATCCTTCCATCTGGGTATTGTCAGATAATTCCAGTAATTTGACTTGTTTGGTAAATTTCTGATTCTGGACATCACTCATATCACTGACATGATTGACACCGATCAGACCAATGCTGTTTTTATGTTTTGCTATATAATCAATTACTTCCTGATTATTCTTAAGTGCATATACATTACTGCCTAAGGGTGCACCTTTCAACAGACTGTCCCGGGAATAAGAGTAAACACCACTACCCGGATTATCCAGTACGATGTTGATTTTTCCTTTCATCTTACTGCCTTCTACCTCTGACCATTCAGTCTTTTTTCCGGCGATTATATCAGTTAATGTGCCGACATCCAATTTATCTACCGGATTATCAGGGTTGACTATCAAGGCAATCCCGCCGACGGCGATGATCGTATTTTTTAGTTTTATACCTTCTACCTCTAATATTTTCTTTTCATTGGCTGTGAGTTCACGGGCGATGACTAATGCCCGGACTGAATCCTTAAGGAACAGTTGTAAAGCTTCTGCTTCCGGCAGATAATGTACGTCGATGTGAGCTTTATCATACTGTGAATGGAATATCAATACTTCACTATCAATCAGATTCTTAAATGACTGATCAACAGATATAGCGATTCGACCGGATGTAGGTGTGTCTCTTTCCGATTGGTTTCCATTGCCGGATTGACAACCGGTAAAGGCAAGCAGAAGAATTGCTATATAATATGAATTAATGATTTTCATATTGCTTTATTCGCTTATAGAAAAAATATACTCGCAATGCCCGGTAAATACCATAAATCAACATTAATCCTGCGAAAATCTGTAAAGTAATATCTTTCTCTGAAGGCGCCATTAACCAGCCCATTAATACAGAAACTCCAAGTATGATAAATAACAGACTGACCAATATCCCCAGACCCAGGTTTAATAAATAAAATGAATCTCTCAGCGGGCTTTTATTTGATTTATCATCCAATGCACTTATTCTTTTTATCTAAAACAAAGTAGCACTCTGGTGAAATTCCGGACTGCTACTTATTTAATTATTTTTTAACAATAGGCTGACACCCTAGTCCTGCAACTTGAATGTCACAGGGAGTGTAAATGCTACACGTACCGGCTTACCATTTTGTCTGCCGGGTTTCCAGTTTGGCATTTCATTGACTACTCTGAGCGCTTCCTGACCTGCACCGCCACCTACCGGATCTTTTATGATCCTGGCGGCAGTGATCTTACCATTTTTCTCTACCACGAAGCCGATAAATACCTTTCCCTGTAGTCCATTTTCTCTGGCAGCTGCCGGATATTTAATGTTGTCTCTGAGAAATGCAGTCATAGCTGAAGTTCCACCAGGAAATTCCGGATTTTGTTCTACGACTTTAAATATTTCATTTTCGTCATCTTTTTTTGGTTCATCAAGACCTACCTTTCTATCGTCCATTACTATTCCTGCATCGCTATTCGCATCGATGACTACCTTCGCATTCGGATCACCTTTAACATTTTTTGTGCCCGGATCGCTTTTTTTTAAGTCCTCTACTGTTGCCAACTCTACCTTTTCCTGTACTAATTCATCTTTTGTCACCTTAGGTGGAACATATTGCACAGAAGCTCTCTCTGGTGGAGGTGGCGCCGGAGGTGGGGGAGGAGGCGGTGGTTTTGTCTCATCCATCGGAGGCGGTGGTGGGATATTGGCCAGATCCACTTTCACATCCTGTGTACTGATCATGTCCGAGATTTTCGAACTAAGCAGTGCATATCCTATGAAGAGTACAGCGATAATCACAGCTGCCAACAATGCTCTCCCTACATATTTTGGATAATTTCTACGTAGGAAATAGGCACCATAGTTTTTATTGCGGCCTTCAAAAATCAGATCCAGTAAATCGGATTTCAATATTTTTTCGCTATCCATTTGATTATTTTTCTACTATAACGTAAATATAAGTTAAATAATTTCCTTTCAACGTATTTTTACGCTATAAATTTATTTATTTTGTTGCTCAGCTTGTTTATTACCTGTTTTCAAAAGTGCTAATTCCTGTGGAGTAACTGGTACCATTGCATAGATTTTGATATCATTGATAGCCATTTCATCCAGTATGTCCACCATATTTTTGTAGATTGATTCATCAGTGGGTTTGATAATCACGACAGTTTTATCTTTTCCGAACTGAGGCATTGCTTCCACTTTTGCTTTTTTGTCCAGGATAACCTGTCTGATTCCTTTTATATCCGTATTTTTTAACTCAGGGGCATCCAATCCTTCATAATACCAGATTTGGTTGTCTTTACCCAATATCAGTGTAAGTACACGGGATGCTTCTACCTCTGGTGGCTTAGGGTCATTGGGCCCGGGTTTAACGGGCATATTTATCTCCATAGTCTGAGGCTTACTCATCGTCGTAGTTAACATGAAGAAAGTAATCAGCAGGAACGCAAGGTCAACCATAGGTGTCAAATCCACCCTTGTTGACATCTTTTTACTCCTCTTCTTACCATCGCCACCACTACTGGAGGTATCTAATTGAGCCATTTTTTATGTTTTAGCTTTTTAAATTATTCTTCTTTTTTCTTCGTACTTGCTTCCAGACTGGTCACCAGATTGAACTTATAGCCTTTTATCTTATCGTTAGCCAGTGTAGAAATCACCTTATTAATATTAGGATAAGAAGCATCCTGATCACCTTTTATTACTATACGCGCTTTAGGATTCACTATACGCCCATAGGCTACCCACTTGAACAACTGGTTTGAGTCAGTGAGAGTGGTATCGGTAGGTATCCCGGGACTCTTGAATGTCTTTTCATCCCCGAGTGGCAAATTCAGATAGCTACTCAGCTCATTGAAGGGCACACCAATCGCCGGGCCTATGGCAAATTTATTCATCTGTGCTTCTGTAAGGCCTAATTTCTGATCATCATTAATTTTTGAAATCAGCTCCTTTTTTATCGGCTGGCCATCCATTTCGAAGAATACCCTTCCTTCAGCATCGACGATAATCTGCATGATATCTGTCTCTGCGATTTTCGTATCAGATATGGAAGATGGTGTAACGACAGTTACATTTTCAGGCGGCTTAAATTTAGTAGCCAACATGAAGAAAGTCAGCAGCAGGAATGATACGTCAGTCATGGCAGTCATATCCACGATTGTACTCATTCGTTTCATTTTATGCTTAGGCATAGTATGTATTAATTTAAGTAAACAAATTTGTTACGTCAGAGACATATCTCTGATTCACTATGGATTAATGCTGTGCTGCGAATTGTTGTTGCATACTGTAACCTGCCTCGTCTATTCTGTAGGTCATTCCATCAATACGTGTTGTGAAATAACTGTAAGAGATAATCGCAAGTGCTGAAGTAGTAATACCTAATGCTGTATTTATCAAGGCCTCAGAAATACCGGTAGCCAACTGTGAAGCATCAGGTGAACCTGAGTGTGCCATAGCTGCAAATGCACGAATCATACCTAATACTGTTCCGATCAGACCAATCAGTGTCGCCAGTGATGCGATTGTCGCGATGATAGGTAAGTTCTGTTCCAGCATTGGTAATTCAAGCGAAGTTGCTTCTTCTATTTCCTTCTGAATGGCGATAAGTTTTTGGTCTTTTTCTAAGACATTGTTCTCAGACATCTCAGCATATTTTTCCACTCCTGAGCGGACAATATTCGCTACTGATCCCTGTTGTTTGTCACACAGTGTCAGTGCACCTTTGATATCTCCCTTTGATAAGGCATAATTCACATTCTGTACAAATTTATCAGCTGCCCCTTTCCCGGATGCCTTACCTACGGTAATAAATCTTTCGATAGAGAAAACAAGTACAATGAATAAAATTCCTAACAGGATAGGCACTATGAATCCACCTTTATAGATTATACCCAGATAATCACCTGCGATTGGTTCATTATCGTGATTCCCGCCCTGGAAATGGCTGCCATTCCCTAATACAAATTCATAAATCAATACTCCCAACACGAAACATACCGGGATTACTATCAATGGTAATATCGAAGCTGATTTAGTTGTACTGGACTTTACATTTGGTTTTGCTGATGCATTTGTCATACTTAAATACTTTTTAAAATTTTATAAATTATAAGCAAATATATTTTTTTGAATTAAACTACACAAAAGAAATTTTACAATTTATCAAATTCCTAAATTAAAATTTTACAATTATAGTCAATTTTGATAGTAATCAATACTTTATACTTGTAGTAAAAGAATAATGTATCTACTAGGATAATTTACAGAATATTATTTGGTTTTTAGTTATTTTGGTTATACACAATTGATTTTTATGCTCTGATTTTGATAAAGTCTCTTGTTGGTTATTCATAACTTACAGGTCCTTAGTTATTTGTGATTTGATTTGCATTCATTGTAGCAAAGTATCTACCATGACTGAGAATGTTATTATTTTTGCACAGTCAAATGAATTAAGTTATGGTAGTGCAGTTAAGTAATAGAGAACTGAAAGAAAAATTAGATGCGGGTGAGCCGATTATGCTTATCGATGTCCGTGAACCACTTGAACATGAAGAATATAATATTGGTGGTGACCTGATTCCTTTGGGTACACTAATGTCCCGGCTGGATGAATTGGATAAGAATGCACGTATAGTAACCTATTGCCGTAGCGGCTCCCGAAGCAATATGGCTGCACAGGCTTTGGTAGCGCAGGGTTTTACTGATGTTTCTAACTTGCAAGGTGGTATGCTTGGCTGGCGTGAGGCATTTGGCGAGTGAGATTATTTCTATTTTAGCAATTTTTTTTGACCCCTGCATATAATTATCAATTGGTGGATTCAGTAGATAGTTGATTAAAAGTACTTTTACCAGAACTTTAAGTCTCTGACCCCATGAGAACCAGCATTTATCTTTTATTGCAACTGCAATGGTACTCGCTTCCGTTTGCCTTACTTAGCTTTTTGCCCTGGCATTTAATTTCACCCATTTCGCACCAGCCTTTTACCCTGGTTCTATTTTATTGATCGTCTGTGCATTGATAGTAAGTCATTAACAGCGTTCCTTTTGAATTTTTGGTTTAGTAAATAAAAGTTTACCTATATTTGCCGGAATATACGTAGATATTATTACGATATATTCGTCATTTTGAATTTAAGATGATGAAGTATGTATCTCAATGCACATTCCTGGTTTAGTCTGAAGTACGGCACACTTTCTCCCGAAGCTCTGGTGGAGGTGGCCGCCGGATTGGGGATCCGGACATTAGTTCTGACTGATATCAATAACACATCGTGTGCACATGCCTTTTGTACTGCCTGCAGGAAACATGGTATTCACCCGGTGCTGGGGATTGAGTTTCGCCGGGAGGATGGTCGGTTTCTCTATGTAGGTATAGCGCAGAATCTGGAAGGCTGGGCGGGGTTGTGCCGCTTGCTGACAGAGGTGTCGATTTCCGGCAAGGATCCGGATACTGTCGCTCCGGAGACGCCTGGTGCCTTTTTTATCTACAGGCAATTACCTCGTGACATACGGTTTTTCAGAGCGGATGAGTATGTGGGGGTGCGGCATGATGAGCTGAGTGGCCTGTACAGTTCGCCGCTGCGTCATCATCGTGATAAGTTGGTGGCTTTCCTGCCGGTGACCTTTGTGGATGAACAAGGGTGGAAGTTGCACAAGCTACTGCGTTGTATAGATCTAAATATCGTACTGGGGCGGCTGGAAGCAAAAGACTGCGCCTGGGAAGGTGAGCAACCACTTAGCCCGGAGGATGCACGACAGGCTTTTCGGATGTATCCTGACCTCTTAGAAAGGGCAGCAGAGTTGGCGACTTCCTGCTCCGTGGAGTTGCGTGCTGCCTGGGACAATAACCGTAAGACATTTACCGGGCGTGAATCAGATGATTATGACTTACTGCGCAAACTGGCCTACAGTGGGTGTCGTAAGCGCTATGGGTCAGATCATGAACAGGCATTTCAGCGACTGCGTTCAGAGCTGGATGTCATCATACGGCTGGGTTATTGTCCCTACTTTCTGATTACCTGGGACATCGTACGCTATGCACATAGTGCCGGTTATTTTCATGTAGGGCGGGGCAGTGGAGCAAATTCGATCGTGGCTTATTGCCTGCAGATTACAGATGTGGACCCACTGGAGCTGGATTTGTATTTCGAGCGATTCATCAATCCACATCGCAGTTCGCCACCTGACTTTGACATTGATTTTAGTTGGGATGAGCGCGATGATGTCACCGAGTATATCTTCAGGCGCTATGGCCGGGACTATACGGCTCTTCTGGCTACGTACAATACCTTCAAGGGTAAGTCAATTATCAGGGAGCTCGGTAAGGTTTTTGGTTTGCCGAAAGCGGATATTGATACCATCGTGGACGAACCACTGGCTACAGAGAAGCATCATCCGTATGCAGCACATATTTTCCGTTATGGCAAGATGATGGAGGGCTTCCCAAACTATCTGTCTATTCATGCCGGTGGCATACTTATCACTGAGCGGCCCATTTATGAGCATACCGCGCTGAAACAGATGCCAAAAGGATTTCCGATCACGCACTTCGATATGTATGGAGCTGAAGATCTTCATTTACATAAGTATGATGTGCTCAGCCAGCGAGGTCTGGGGCATATCAAGAGTGCGATCGATCTGATCGCACGCAATCAGGGACGACTGGTCGATGTGCATGATGTGCCGCGTATCAAGCAGGACGGGGAGGTGCGTCGCATGCTGAAAGCAGGGCGGTGCATCGGTTGTTTTTATATTGAGTCACCGGCGATGCGTGGGTTGCTTGCAAAGTTGGCTTGTGAAGACTACGTACATCTGGTAGCTGCCAGTTCGATTATCCGCCCGGGAGTAGCTAAGTCAGGCATGATGCGTGAGTATATACAGCGATTTCATCATCCTGAACAGGTAGCTTATCTTCATCCGGTATTTGAAGCGCACTTGAGTGAAACCTTTGGTGTCATGGTCTATCAGGAGGATGTGATGAAGATCGTACACCATTTTGCCGGATTGGGTCTGGATGAATCTGATGTATTGCGGCGGATAATGACGGGTAAGAAAAAGAACTCTGATACGTTCTTTCAGCTCCGGGAGAAGTTTTTCGCCAATTGCCGGGAGCGTGCGTATCCTCCGGAGCTGACTGATGAAGTGTGGCGACAGATAGAGAGTTTCAGCGGATACTCATTTTGTAAGGCTCATTCAGCCAGTTTTGCAGTGGAATCATACCAGAGTCTGTATCTGAAGACTTATTATCCCATAGAATTCATGGTAGCTGTCATCAATAATTTTGGTGGATTCTATTCTACTGAGCTATACGTGCACGAAGCCCGGATGAGCGGAGCGATGATCAATGCGCCCTGTGTCAACAAAAGTGATGAGTTGACTACGGTTTATGGGCGTGAGGTGTATATGGGTCTGGGTTTATTGCGGGATCTGGAGCAGAAGCTGGTTCGAAGCATAGTGACAGAGCGCAGACGGCACGGCGAGTATCGCAGTCTGGGTGACTTCACTCACCGTGTGGATATCGATAGTCATCAGCTTGATATCCTGATTCGTATCAATGCATTTCGGTTTACCGGTGTCAGTAAATATGAGTTGATGTGGGAGAAGAATGCGGTATTTAATCCATCAGTTGTGCCGGATACAGCTACCGGCTGCCTCTTCGAACCGGAGTATCAGAATTATTCGCTGCCCTGTCTCAGAGAGGGACAGTATGATCAGGCTTTTGATGAATTGGAATTATTGGGTTTTCCACTGTGCTCTCCGTTTTCGTTATTGGCAGAGGAAGCGCCGCGACATATAGCAGCGGCAGAAATGGGATCATGCCTTCATCGCAGTGTCTGTATGCTGGGTTATTATGTGACCCGTAAACCGGTTCGTACAGTGAAGGGCACATTGATGTATTTTTATACCTGGGTGGATGCGCAAGGTGATTTATTTGATTCTGTACATTTTCCGCCCTCAGTAGCCCGCTCTCCCTTCCGTGGAAGAGGTTGTTATCTGTTGCGGGGCAAGATTACTGAAGACTTTGGTTTTTATAGTATCGAAGCGATAGAAATGGAAAAATTACCCTGGATCAAGGATGAACGATACTGATTTCACAATAGTATTACCGGTATTTATCAAACTCAGTGCGCATATGTATGAGTGCATCGTCGATAGATTGTTTGCATAGTGTCATCAGACGTTCAGGATCTGTATCTCTGACAGGTGAACAAAAATGAATACTGCAATCCAGTTTCCATCGGCGGAAGACATCAATGAAATGAGCCAATAGGGAAGTGTTCTCCCGCCAATAGACATTGGTGTCCCGATAATCCAGCGCAATAGGCATTACCGGAACCCCGGATTCAGCCGCTTCGACGAATGAGCCCATGTGCATCGTTTTGGTCAGTGGTAGCGTGTTGACTGTGCCCTCCGGGAATAATAGAACTGATTTGCCTGCATCTAACAGATCCCTGATCTTCTCACGAATAGCAGTACGTGAATCTTTGTTATCCCTTTCTACAAAGATGACACCGGTATGTCGGGTGCCATTTCCCAGCAGGGGATAATCCTTCACCTCGGCTTTAGATACGATAAATGTATTTAGAAAAGCCACAATGATGACCGGATCGATCATCATGCGATGGTTAGCAACGTAAAGGCCATTTGTTGTCGGGATCTCACCGGATTTTCTGATTCTGATATTGAGCAATCTGATTAGGAACCGAACATATATCCGGCGAAACCAAAGACCATGTTCATCTGAATAGCCTTTTATCAGGAAGGTGAGATGCATAATACCTACAGCAATCGCTAACACGATCACTGCAATGAGCATTTTTATAATGGCAAAAACCTTCCCCGGCATTAATCAGTGGACTCGTCAAAGTGATCCCAGCCTTGTGCTATTATCTTGTGGAAATTTCCACCGGATGTTTCCAGTAGTACACCGTCCTCAGGAGGTAAGATAGAGCCAATAATATATACATCAGACAGCCCCTGAATCTTGTCAAGGTCATCGGGATGAAGCGTAAACAACAGTTCGTAATCCTCACCACCATTCAGTGCACAGGTGATTGGATCCAGTCTGAATTTAATTGCCTGTTGTTCAGTGACAGTATGAATCGGAACCTGCGCCTCCTTGATTACAGCACCCACATTGGATTGAGTGCAGATATGAAGTAAATCAGAAGCCAATCCATCTGAGATATCGATCATAGCAGTGGGCTTGATGCCTGCTTGTCTGAGCGAATAGATCAGATCAGCCCGGGGTTCAGGTTTCAATTGGCGACCGATGATATAAGCATTGTCTTCGAGCTCGGGTTTGAAATCAGGGTTTTCCAGGAAGATGGCTTTTTCTCTCTCCAAAATCTGTAACCCTACATAAGCACCACCAAGATCACCACTGACACAAATAATATCTCCGGGAAGTGCGGTATTACGATACACGATTTCTTCATTAGTTGCCTGACCAATGGCTGTGACACTAATAAATAAGCCTTTCTGGCTGGATGAAGTATCGCCACCGATCAGATCTACTTTATATCTCTTACAAGCTGAGCGCATACCACTATATAATTCCTCTACGGCTTCGAGACTGAAGCGATTGGAAAGAGCAATTGACACTGTGACTTGCCTGGGTGTGCCATTCATAGCGTAGATATCAGACAGATTAGTCACGATGCTTTTATATCCCAGGTGCTTGAGTGGGGTGTACATCAGATCGAAATGGATACCTTCGACCATCATGTCAGTGCTGATCAGTGTCATTTCACCACTATTGTCGATGACTGCTGCATCATCACCTATACCTTTCACCGTGTTTCCCTGATATTGTTCAAAGCCGTTAGTAAGACGATGGATCAACTCAAATTCACCCAATCGGTTAATTTCTGTCCTTTTATTTTCACTCATCTTGTACTGGATTATTATAGTTATCTATTATCGGTTTGCTTGCCTGCCAAATCGGTGATTCCGGTAAGTGAGCAGTAAACTCAAGTAATTCATTCGTCACCGGATGATGAAAATTGAGTTTCCAGGAAAGCAAATCAATGCTTCGATCCGGATTTTTGCGACGTGCGCCATATTTCACATCGCCCTTGATGGGTGCCAGATGATGGGCTACCTGTGCCCTGAGTTGATGTATCTTTCCGGTAACAGGAGTCAACAGTACTACAGAATAATTTTCTAATGTTCCTAATACCGTGAAATGCGTGATGGCGTTAGGGTCATCATCGGTTTCGGACTGGGTTTTGATTTGTGATTTATTTCCTTTTCTATTTTTCAATTCGAGGATGTCATTCATCGTGCCGGAAGTCTGGCTTAATTTGCCTTCGACGATGGCGAGGTAATATTTCTGTACTTCACGTTCCTTGAATTGTCTGGAAAGCTTTGCGGCGCTGTTATTGCTTTTGGCAAATACCAGTAATCCATATACGGGTCTGTCCAGTCTGTGCACAAGGAACAAAGATTGTTTCATGTACTTTTCAGCCATCTCCTGTACGGACTCATCTCCGCTCTTATCCTTGCAGGAAGGTAGTGTAGCCGGTTTGTCAATGACACAAAACTGGTGATTTTTTTCAATGATAAAATCCGAAAAGGGCATTATTCGATTTCTTCGTAAGGAATATAATCATCAGTGTGATTTTCTTTTTGTTTTTTTCTGGTTTTATCCAGTTCACGCTTTGCAGCATCAACATTGAATGAAAGTATTCCCAGTCGGAAAAACCTTCCTACGATAAAAACGACTGCAATTATGAGAAGATACTTCAACTTTATTCCTTATTGACTGATGCAATATTAAATAAATTGCCGGCTACATTGTTTAGTTTACCTTGATTATTTTACCTATAAACACTGCATTGTTTGAGCAAATTTTCAGGAAATGTACACCGACAGGTAATAATCCGGTATTTATACTGTAATTCTTGCTGTCAATTTTTGTATAATCTGCCTTCAGGATTTCACCTGTTGTACTCATAAATTCAAACCGCAGATTCCGGCTTGTTTGTTCGGCTTCAAATTTGATCAGGAGCTGATTTTTGACCGGGTTCGGATAGAATGTAATTGATTGATTGTCTATCTCAGTAAAATTTGCTGCAGGTTTAATGACTATAGGTTCAAAAGTTACCTTGCACCCTTTGGAGTCAGTTACCTGTAGTACATAGGTGCCTTTTGGCAAACCGAAAATATCCCGTGAAGTAGCAAATTGGATACCATCTTTTGTCCATTTATATAGATAGGGTGGAGTACCACCAAGGACAATTAAAGAAATCGAACCATTAGTTCCTGTTCCCGGATCGACTGCAAGATTTGTATAATCTATCATCGTAGGATCCACTAATTGAAACTGTGCATGCGCAGTACATCCGGCTGTGTCAGTCACTACGACTTCATATAAACCTGCTTTTAAGTTTCCGGCACATTGTTCGAAACTTTGATTTGACCAGGCAAACGTAACATCACCTAAATTATTGGTGAAATCAGCACAAAGAATAGCCTGGGCCTGACCGGGACAATCGTTTGATGCATTAATGTTAATACTGGCAGTAATCTGGCAGTTGTAACTATTGACTGTGAAACTGACTTCCTGCGTACATCCTTTATTATCTTTTACTTCTACAGTATAAAATCCGGGAGGGAACCCAGGAATAATGATCTTACTGGCATCGACGTACGTGGTACCTTTGTATTCAATCGAATAAGGTTGATTGCCGCCATTAATAATGAACGTGACAGTCCCTGTCGGATTGTCCGGGCCTGTGGGTTGCAATATGGAATAAGTAATCTGGAATGGGTCCGGTTCTTCAAGTAATATGCTTGCTACCTCAGAACAATTTGTATTGTCTGTGACTGTAACTGTATAAAGTCCGGCAGGAACATTCATCAGATTGGCTTCAGTGCTGCCATTTGACCAGGTATAGTAATAGGGCTCTACACCAGGTACATCGAATACTGGAAATACACCACCGTCACTTTCACCATGGCAGGATACAGGTACCGTCACCAAATGGATCTCTAAGGCGCAGTTATCAGCTTCTACATATCCTTCCGCTGTAGAAGTACAACCTTTATCGTCAGTTACTGTGACATAATAGAAGCCGGAAGCCAGACCAGTGATGTGTGCTGTAGAATCACCTGTACTCCATGCATATGTAAATGGTTCGACTCCATTCTCTACAATTGCTGTTGCCGTTCCATCCATCATACCAAAGTTCTCCGGACTGGTCTGAACTGTAGTGATGATCGCATCCGGTTCTGTGATGACTGTCGAATCCTCAACTGAACATAAGGTACTGTCCACCACAGTAACGTAATATTTTCCAGCGACCAGGTTGTTAATCTGTGTGTTGTGAGAACCGGTGGACCAGGTGTAAGAGTAAGGAGGATTGCCATTATCAGCGATTACACTGGCTCTGCCATCATGGCCACCATTACAGGTGACATTTCTTTTAATCAGGATGGTGTTTATCCTGGGGGCTTGTAATATTTCTGTGCTATCGATGATGTAACATCCCCGTTTATCTGTGACCGTTACTGAGTAAACGCCTGCAGGCAGACTGCTTTGACCCTGTGTCATAGCACCATTATTCCAAAAATAAGAATAAGGTTCCGTGCCACCTATTACTGAAGCAAAGACGGTTCCTGTATGATCACCATTACAGGTGATATCTGTTTTTGATATCTGAATAGTCAAAGGTAGTGGTTCAGGAATATAGACAGCAGCCTGGTTTGTACATCCACTGGCATCAGTTACTGTGACCAGATACGAGCCTACGCCCACATTATTGAGTAAACTATCTGTATCACCATTGCTCCACAGAATATCATAAGGTGGAAGTCCACTCGTGATATGCACGACCGCATTTCCGTCATGCTTGCTATTGCAACTGATAGAGTCGATTAATTCTGTCTGAAGTACCGGAAATCCCTCAGAGAAAATTTCAAATTGCTCCTCATATACACACCCATGGGCATCATGCACTCTATGCGTATAAATGCCGGGTTGGTTTATATTGATGGATTGAGTAGTGTCGATGTTTGTGTTAGGGAACACCCATTCATAGGTATAGGGCGATGTGCCACCAAAGGGATTGGATGTCGCAATTATTAATCGTTGACTACAGGTTAGTAAACTATCACTAAGATCTAAATGGGTCTGCAGTACCTGAGGATCGACCAACTCTACAGAACCAGAACCAGTGGTTCCATTGAAGTCAGTTACCGTGACCAGATAATTGCCAGCAGTCAGTCCGCTAATCGTGTCATTGAACTGACCGGTGTTCCATTGATAAGTGTAGGGTGGAGTGCCATCAGTCGTAGAAACTGAAATTGAACCATCCGCGTATGAATTACAGGAAGGGTCCACCTTTTCAAACGTCAATTGTAATTGCGCATGCAGCGAAATATTTACCAGCATCAGGCAAAAAAATAGTGGTAAAACGCTTATATGTTTAGTAAAAAATTTATCCATACACCAAATTTTCAAATCAAATTTAATATAAAATATTGGAAATCAGAATAGAATGAAATGCATTTATGATTGATAAATATACTACAAATATTGTTCCACTTTTTTAATCTCCCATGATAGAGCCATCACTCTTTAATGTATCTGTTCCTCCCTGCAATGTGCCGTCTGGTAATCTTTTGATACAATTTAGTTTTCCCAGGGGCGTATATTTCATAATGTGTCCTAATTTTTTCAGTGAATCGACCACTGCAGGTGAAAGTGACTGGTCATAATATACCTCATCCGGCATCCACTGACTATGGATCTTTGGTGCAGACACCGCTGCCTGCATTGACATGTTGAAAGCCATGATATTCATGGCAGCCTGCATCACCACGGTAGGGATAGTAGATCCACCAGGTGTGCCCAGTACGGCGTATAAATCCTTATCCTTCATAATGATAGTAGGTGTCATATTACTCAGCATTCGTTTGCCGCCCACTATTTCGTTCATTTTACCACCAACCATGCCAAATTGATTCGCTTTGCCGATTTCGATCGTAAAGTCATTCATTTCATTATTTAGCAGGAATCCGGCTCCGTCAGCTACCAGTTTGGATCCATAGTTTCCATTGAGTGTGGTCGTGATTGCAACAGCATTTCCCCAACGATCTACAACTGAAAAGTGGGTAGTTTCAAAACTCTCGATGCTGACCTTTGTCGATGGATTAATTGCCGATGAGGGAGTTGCTAATGGTCCAATGTCTTTATATTTTTTTTCCAAAAAGAGGGGTGAAAGTAATTTATCAACCGGGACAAAATTAAAATCGGGATCACCAAAGAATTCAGCTCTGTCTGCATAAGTCCGACGTTGGATTTCTATCAGATAATGCAAGTAATCGGTACTGTTAAATCCTTTTTTATCAATATTCAGAAAATCAGCACCGAAGAGCATCTGAAGTAACATAACACCACCAGCAGAAGGTGGGGGCATGGTGATAATGGTATAGTCCTTATAATAACCTTTCAGCGCATCGCGCCATACCGAAGTGTAGCGTTGCAGGTCATTTTTGCGCATGATGCCATGTCGTATTTTGATTGTACGGATTAGTTTATCCGCAGTCGGCCCGTCATAAAATCCCTCACGGCCATTGTCACGGATCAGTTTAAGCGTGTTTGCCAGATCAGTCTGAATGAACAGATCACCGGCTTTCCAATGTTTTGTGCCGAAAACAGTAGGTGAGATAGAGACACTGTCTATGATCCGCGAATATTCGTTCATGTGGGCAGCCTCTTGCTCTGTCAGTATCACTCCTTTTTCAGCCAGATTAATCGCCGGTTGGATTAGTTGCCGCCAATCGAGTTTACCTTTTTTTACGTGCATTTTCCACATGCCATCTACAGTACCCGGTACTCCGACTGCATAACTTCCGATCAGACTGGCCTGATAATTTACACGATTTTCCTCCTCATAATAGAGTTTTGGAAAAGCGCTGATCGGTGCCACTTCCCGAAAGTCTAATGCACCATTTCTACCATTAGCTTCATGAAAGACAGCAAATCCTCCTCCACCAATATTACCTGCTCTGGGATAAACCACTGCCAGGGCAAACTGTACTGCTATGGCTGCATCAAAGGCATTGCCTCCTTCTTTCAGGATGTCAAAACCCACTTTTGAAGCAGCAGGATGAGTGCTGACCACCATCTGGTGCGGGTCGGCAGGTATTACTGCGGTTTGCTTGCAAGCGGGTAATAAAGCGAATGATGTAAGTACGATAAATACAAGAAAAGTGGTCAATTTGTTTCCTGTACTAGAATTCTTTATCTTAACGGACATAAATAACGAAATTTTTTAATACAATTCTCCGTTTAAACGGTACTTTTGTAAAGTAAATATCCCATTTTTTATGAGAATGAAGAAATATTGGTTGTTGCTAAGTTGCATATTCATTGTTTCTTATAGCTTCGGTCAGGTAAAATACAGTAACGAATTCTTATCGATTGGTGTGGGAGCGCGCTCTTTCGGGATGGGTGGCGCAGTAGCTTCATCAGTCAATGACGTCACTTCCAATTTTTGGAATCCAGCTGGTCTGGCAGGAATAGAATCAGGTCTGCAACTGGGAGCTATGCACGCACTGTGGTTTTCTGGCGTAGGTAATTATGACTATATCGGTGTAGCCAAGCCGCTGAATGATCACAAAAGCGCTTTGTCTCTTGGTGTGATTCGGTTTGGCATTGATGGCATACCAAATACCCTGGATTTATTGGGACCAGATGGCTCTATAAACTATGATAATATCCGCGAATTTAGTGCGGTGGATTACGGCATCATAGGCTCGTATGCGCGCATGTTGAATAATCCGGCCTGGCGGGTAGGTGGAAGTGTAAAAGTAGTGCATCGGGCTATTGGCAGTTTTGCGAAATCTATTGGCTTCGGTTTGGATCTGGGCATACAGCATGTAGGCGAAAAATGGAGCTGGGGTGTGATGGGTAAAGATATCAGTACGACATTCAACAGTTGGAAAGCGACATTCACTGAACAGGAAAAACAAGTGCTTCAAGCTACAGGTAATGATATTCTGATCAAGGGTACAGAGATTACTAATCCATCTTTTATCCTGGCGGGCGGCCTGAAAAGCAAACTGGGCAATAATATTCACCTCTTGACTGAACTCAATATCGATATGACTACCGATGGCAAACGAAATGTCTTACTCAGCACTGATCCACTGAGTTTTAATCCACATCTGGGTCTGGAGCTTGATTACAAAGAGGCTTTCTTCCTGCGGGCTGGACTCAATAATCTACAACAAGTAATCGATGAGACTGATGTGAATAAGAAGAACTGGACCATACAACCTAACTTTGGTATTGGGATTAAAATCGGCCCGGTAATTGTTGATTATGCACTGGCCAATATCGGTAATGTCGCTGATACCCGACTGTCCCATATTTTCTCACTACGACTGGATTTTAAACAAAAGACTGCTGAGTAAAATCAGGTTCTTACTGTAAAAACGGATTATACTTCCGCTCGAAACTGATACTGGTGGCTTCACCATGACCATTGTAGATAATTGTCTCATCCGGAAGCGTCATCAATTGTTTCTCGATGCTGTCAATAAGCACCCGGTAACTACCACCGGGTAAATCAGTACGACCTATACTGCCATTGAAAAGTACATCACCTACGATGCAAAATGATTCCTCCGGACAATACAGACTAACCGAACCCGGAGAATGGCCGGGTGTGAGCAAAACCTGAAACTCAGTGATGCCAAAGCTAATCGTATCCGCTGCATTGATGAAACGCTCACAGGCTGGTGGTTGTGTTACTTCCATATCATACATCTGGGCTATAGATTGTAGAGCATGCACGAGGGGAAGTTCATCTCTGTGATATTCCGGCAAGAGTCCATACTGTTGATAGACATAGTCCAGACCAAAGACGTGATCGATATGACAATGAGTACAAATGATTCGTACCGGTTTAAGTTGATTCTGGCTTATGTATTTATTAAGTTGAGCATCTTCAGCCGCATTACTGTTGCCCGGATCGATAATGATACATTCATTACTCTGGTCAAAGATGACGTAGGTATTTTCTGAAAAAGGGTTAAAAACGAAAGGATATATAGTTACCATTAGGTCTTTCTCGTTAAATTAGAGTATTATTATGCTTTATACTTTCATGTACAAATATGAAAAAATTATTTAATATATAAAAGTTTAATATAAATTTTTTATATGTATTTTAAAAAGTCATCATGGTATCGGACTATTCTGATTTTCATACTGACCGGGTCAATAGTTAGTGTGAATGCGCAGGTTAGTGATGTGCAGTTTGGTAAGAACAGGATCCAGTATCACGATGATTTTGATCAGTGGTTGTATTACGACTCACCCTTAATTACTGTTTATTGGTATGGTAAATCACGCGCTGTAGGTGAGAAAGTAGTGCGGATAGCTGAGCAAGAGTTTAAAGATATCATCCGCACGCTGGATTTCAAGACCAATGAAAAGACAGAGTTCCTGGTATTTGCTGATGTGTCTGATATGAAACAGAGTAACATCGGCCATGATGATGCATTTACTTTTCAGGATGGACTGACGCATACAGAAGAGAATAAGGTGTTTATCCATTTCGATGGCAATCACAATCACCTGCGCCGACAGATTCGCGAAGGGATCGCTTCCGTGTATATCAATAACATTCTTTTTGGCTCGAATCTTCAGGAAATAGTACAGAATTCGATCATGCTTAATCTGCCTGAATGGTACAAGACAGGCCTGATTTCCTATTGTGGCCGGAAATGGGGTACAGACCTGGAGCTGCGACTGCGGTATTTACTCTCGAAGCGGAGAATATCTTCTTTCGAACGACTTGCTAAGGAAGATCCTTTAATAGCCGGTCATATCTTCTGGAACTATCTGGATATAAATTTCGGCCGGAGTACGATCGGTAATCTGGTCTATGTGACCCGGATAAATCGTAATCTGAAGCGCGCATTTCAGTATGCACTGGGTGAATCGTATGATGATTTTCTGGAGAAAGTTTTTACGTATTATAAGGATAGTTACAGTCCGCTGAAGATCAATGCAAGACAATCGAAGCAAGACCGTTTGATCAAACTGAAGAAAGGTGAACAAGTCACTGCACTGGCCTACAGTCCGGATGGTACGAAATTGGCATGTGCTGTAAATAACCTGGGCAAAGTGCGGATTTATTCTATCGATGTATTAAGTGGTAAGAAGAAAAAATTGTACAGCTATGGTGTGAAAAATACCATTCAACCGCCCGATCTGCAATACCCTGCTTTTGCCTGGGATGAATCATCGACTCATTTAGTCTGTACTTACGAACGATTAGATCAGATTTATATCCGGGAATTTCCACTGACGAAGCAGCATAAATCATCTCGGGTCTGGATCGTACCCAAGCGATTTCAGCGCATTTATCATATTGCCTGGTGGGATAAAAACTCATTAATCTTAAATGCGAATTCTGTCGGAAGCAGTGATATCTATTGGTTTGATCTCAGAACCAGACAGAGTTTCCCTATCCTGGAAGACCCATTTGATGATCTGGACGCCATTGTGACTAATTACAAAGGTGAAAAATGCATCTTATTTTCATCCAATCGCAAGAATGTAAACCGCGACAAAATAGACAGCGACAGCCTGTTGCCGGTAGGGAATTTTGATTTGTATATGCTGGCACCTGTGGGAGTTATCAATAAGGATAGCCCATGGGAGATGAAACAAATAACCGATACACCGGGATATTCAGAATGGGCACCCGCAGTCGATGAAAACTCCGGCAAGTTGAGTTACATGACTAATGCATGGGTAGGCAATGGCATTGAGACAGTTTCATTGTCGAAGGGGAAGGGAGACCGTCCGGCAGTCTTCCAACGTGATGTTGTGTTATCTGCATTTGCCTGGTCTTCTGTCAGTAATCAGGCAGTATTCTGTGGTTTTGATGGCTTAAAGAAAGTAGCAGTAAAGGTCCCGGGCAATTTATTTCTCGAAGGCAATGTTAATCCAAGCCCTGAGGCTGAACGAACCCGGTTCATCTCCGACATAGAGGATCCATCGCTTCGGCAAAATTCCAAAAATAAGTCAATAAGTACAGCCCGTGACTCAATTCCTGAAGATCAGAAATTTATCACCCGCTGGCCGGATATCATGATCGATAAAAGCAGTCAGGAAGAGGGCAAATCTGCAAAACCGGCACTGATTGCTGCTACCCAATATATGCAGCCCCTAAATCGACTTAAAATCATCCCTTATCGCTTGCAGTTTCGAATTGAAGACTCTGGCGTACGCTTTGATAATACCCCGTTGTTTGACGGTTTGACAGCTTATACCGGATCCGGTGGAGATGGCCTCTTGTCGCCGGTAGGATTGTTGTTGTTTGGTAAATTAATGGATAAGTTTGATGATTATCAGTTGGAAGGAGGTATCAGAATTCCTGTTTCACTAAATGGAAATGAGACTTACCTTACTTATACTGACCGGAAACACCGGTTGGACCAGAAAGTCTCATTGTATCGTAAGACTTCCAGTGAGCGACAGGATCAGGTTATTCAGACAGCGATCAATAAGAATATCATCCTTTTAGGTCAATATGAGGTAAAGTATCCCATCGATATTTTCAATGCAGTCACACTCAGTGCTACGCTGCGACAGGACAAAACCATTTTCAAAGCTACAGAGAGCCAAAGTCTCGATTCTGCCTCAGTTTCTATCGAACGTATTGGCCTGCGGGCGACCTATGTCATCGACAATACTATGGAGGAATCACTGAATCTCCTGAATGGCACCCGGGCTAAGGTGTTTGCCGAGTGGCAGAAGAAATTCGATCTGCAAATAGGCGATTCCTGGGGCTTTTCTTTTAATAAAGGAAACATGCTGGTCGTAGGATTGGATGCACGTCAGTATATTCCGCTGGACAGAAATACAATACTGGCTGGTCGCCTGGCTGCACAATCTTCTTTTGGAAGTGAACAGATCCTGTATTATCTGGGGGGTGTGCAAAACTGGCTTTTCCCTTCTTTCAATAATTTCACGCGTATCGATGAGAACGCCAACTATGCCTACCGGATGCCGGCACCCAATCTGCGAGGCTTCCAGTATAATATACGCAATGGTAACAGCTTTGCATTGACAAATATAGAATTGCGCGTACCCATTTTCAGATATCTGAGCTATGGAACGATCCGTTCTGCTTTTTTACGAAATTTCCAACTGAATTTTTTTGCTGATGCAGGCACAGCCTGGAATGGTGTAAGCCCATTTTCAAAATACAATCCATTGAATACGACGATTATTAGTCAGAAAGATATCGAAGTAAAGGTCAATTACTTCCGTAATCCCATCGTCTATGGATACGGTGTAGGCGCACGGATATTGCTCTTCGGGTATTTCGTCCGGCTGGATTATGCCTGGGGCTATGACTCCGGAAATATCAGCCCACCGAGGTTTTATATCAGTTTCGGGACAGATTTTTAAAGGTTTAATGGCAAGCAGTTATACAAAATGGACTAGGAAATGACCATCTGATATCCTTTTTTGACCCCTTCACCCTTTCTTGGACAAGGATATCAAATGGTCATTTCTTCATGCGACTGGTATATTGGAATTGGCTAAATTAATATCCGATTAAATTAATTTTTATAATTGATACAAGCTCTTTAAAAATTCATCTGCAGTCATTGTTGGTAATAATGATTTTTTAAAATCTTTTCCGTTTCTGGTTATTATTATATCACAATTTGATTCTGTAGCACTACAATATTGTAACGCATCTTCAAAGTCTTTCATTGGCGAGTTTAGTCCTTTTTCAATCGTTTGTCCATTCAATACACTTATTTCACTGATGATTTTAAACTTCCTTAATTTATCTTTTGCGATTTCTGAGTTTTCATATTTTGAAAGAAAATAACTTACCGTGGCAAATGAAATAGGTGAAACTACCATTGTTAATTTTTTCTTTTCTGCCAGTGTCGCAATTTTTGCAATTGAATCATAGAAAGGGCTTCGTTCACCAAGTAAATCCAACATTATATTTGTATCTATAAAAATTCTCTTCATTTATATTTTTTCATTAAATGATTAGCATATTCTTTTTTATAGTCAATATGTGTCGGAATTTCAACACCTGTTGAAATACTTTTAACAAAAGGAGAGATTCCAAAATCCGGATTTTCTTTTTCGGAAGTCAGTGATTGCAGATAAGCTTCAATGATTCGAGAAAGGCTCATCTGTTTATTCGATGCATATTTTTTTGCCTTCTCGATAACTCTTTGGTTTAATTTTATCGTCAATTTAGTATCCATGATTTTGGTTTTGTACGTACAAATATAATTAAAGTATCCGTATAGTGATTTATTTTATTTTAATTTCATTTATTAGTTTACTTATCATCTTCGTTACTAACAAAATCTGCATAAGCAATGTTAATAAAATAAGATAATTATGTGTAATGGAAAGAAAAGTAGCTTATATCACCGGTGGAACAAAAGGAATTGGTCTCGGTATCGCAAAAGCTTTACTCGACAGTGGATACAAGGTAGCTATATCAGGCAGGAATCTGACGCAAGCGGAGCAAGCTGCTGTAACGTTAGCAGGTGAACTGTACCAGGAATCAGTATTACCTATCCAGTCTGATGTCGGTGTTGCTGATTCAGAAAGAGCAGCTATTGCCCGGATCATCGATCAATGGGACAGACTGGATGTAGTGGTGGCCAATGCCGGAGTAGGAATATTTAAGCCGATAGATGAGCTCAGCGCTGATGACTGGAATCAGATGATGAATACGAACCTGACCGGTGTGTTTCATACCTGTTCGGCGGCAATTCCTACATTGAAAGAGAGTAGAGGCTATATCTTTACTATCGGTTCACTGGCAGGGGTAAATTTCTTTGCCAAAGGGGCAGGTTACAATGCGACTAAGTATGGTATCGTGGGTTTTTCACAAGCAATGATGCTCGACTTAAGACCTTATGGGATTAAGGTTACGACCATTATGCCCGGTTCAGTGTCTTCTTTTTTTAATGCAAATATCCCTTCTGAAGCTGATCAGTGGAAGATACAGCCGGAAGATATTGGTCAATTAATAATCGATTTATTGGCTATGCCTGCACGAACTCTACCTTCAAAAATTGAAGTCAGGCCGGCACAACCCCAACAGATAAAATGGCCATAAGGAGGATTTTTTTATATTTCCGTGATTTATAGTTGCACTTATGAAAGTTCTTCTGGTAGTAGATGCAGATTTGCCGGCATTAAAATATGGTGGTACAGAACGGGTAGTGTGGTATCTGGCGCATGCACTCCTCAGGAAAGGACATCAGGTAGGGCTGATGGCGCGCAGCCTGAATCAAAAATCTGAGCTGCCATTTTATAAGTGGGATGAGTCTAAAGAAATGCAGTTTCAGATACCCGATGGATATGATGTGATTCATTTCCATTTTACACCACCGGGATTGATGAATGTGAATACACCTTATCTGGTGACTATGCACGGAAACCCGGACGCAACTTTTTCGTTTGAGAGGAATACGGTCTTTGTTTCGCAAAATCATGCGCAGCGCTATGGCGCCACTGCATTTGTCTATAATGGGCTGGACTGGGCAGATTATCCGGTACCGGACCTCACAATGAAAAGAACACACTTTCATTTTCTGGGAAAGGCTGCCTGGCGAGTGAAGAATGTGCGGGGCGCTATCAACCTGGTCCGACAAATGAAAAATGAGCGTTTGTGTGTCATGGGTGGTACACGGCTTAATCTCAAGATGGGTCTCAGGCTGACGCTTTCACCACGGATTAGATTTTACGGTATGGTAGGTGGAACTGAAAAAGCCAGGTTGTTAAACAGTTCGAAGGGATTGATATTTCCTGTACTGTGGCCGGAACCCTTTGGTCTGGCTATCATTGAGAGTTTGTATTATGGTTGCCCGGTGTTTGGTACACCACGTGGATCATTGCCGGAGTTAGTGCCATCTGATATGGGTGTATTGTCGGATGATAATTCAGTACTTCTGGAAGCAATGTCTAAAGCAGATGCATTTGATCCAGTAAAATGCCATGACTATGCGCAGGATAATTTCAATGCAGATCGGATGGCGGAGGATTATCTGGCGCAGTATGCTAAGGTTATAGCCGGTGAACATTTAAATATGAATATTCCTCGGTTAATTTCTGAATAAACGAAGGTTTTGTATTAATCCGGGATTAATCATGCTGTGTTACAGTTTTCTTTTTCATTCCACCTTTCAATAAACCAATCACTATACCTGTATTAAAACTAAACTGTGAATCAATTGGGTTCCTGTCATACTGTGCTGAAAGTGTTAGTCCGAATATTTTACCGACTGTTATCAATAGCTTTGATTCGATGATGATACCTGAGTATTGCTGATATGACCATAAACGGACATAGTGTGGGCTTGAAAATAAATTAAAGTCAAATAAACCGGAATTTTGGTTTGGATCCTGAGAGTTGGCTTCGCCGGTAACATACCCATACCTGCCGAGATATGGATTCAGATTCATGATAAATTTGATGTTTTCTGAATTAGTATTCAGAAGGTATCCCACCACTAAGCCAATTTTGTTATCATTTATTTTGTTTGAATTTGGTTTGAAAAGGGCAGTAAAGTCCAACTGTCCATCTTTTAAATTACTATATGCCAGTCCTGCATACAAACCTTTATATGCTCTGAAGTTGAAATCTAGCTTTTTAGTTTTGTATTTTCCCCAACCTAAATTGAAGCCACCGTAGAACAAAGGCGAATAAATAGTTTTTATTGCTGGCTCCTGGGCTTGTGCGCTAACAAGGAACAGGGAACTCAAAGTGAGAGATAAAATTAAGTTTTTCATATTTTATACTTTTTATTTTCAAAATTCGGTCAGAATCTTTTACTTTCAAAATTTACGGACAGTCTGAATGTCAACAATTATTTACATACTGCGTATAAAAAGATTAGCAGACCTTTTTGTCAACATCTGTTTACAAAATGATCTTAATTTCTAGTTTTTGTAATTGAAAAAGTATAAATTGTGCAGTATTCTGTCACCTTTATTAAATGAAGAATGATTAATTACCACTATCAGACGATTATTTTTGAACGATTGAGGAAGCATTTTACGCAGGCTCAGATTATTCATTTGTTGGTCAATACACTGGGTATCACCCGGCAGTCAGCCTACCATTACCTGGATTCAAAACGAGCTTTGAGTTATGATGCAGTAATGAAATTGGTTCATGAGAGTCCGGCGACACAATTCCTGCTGGATGTAGATAATCCGGGTGACTTAGGAAGTATTGCCTGGCAATATATGAATAGCACCGGGCAGCCTATAGATCATCTGGATTACATGAACAGGCTCAGGTATTTCTTTGCGAATATGAGATTTGATAAGTTTGAGATTCGGCTGGTATCTTTTGAAGTACCTATTTTTTATTACATGTATTTCCCCGCTTTACTGGGATTTAAGTTTTTCTGTTGGTCTAAAACTGTCTGGAACAATGCAGTGTATAAGGAGAAGGCTTACCGGCCGGATGACTTTCTCAGTGATGAATTCATAGCAATAAGTAATGCTCTGGTCGCAAATTTTTCATCGGTCAGGACAGTGGAATATTGGAGTAATAATATGTTGACTAACACATTGCGACAACTTCATTATTTTAAAGAAATGAATTATCTGGGTTCGATAAAAGTGTATAATGAACTGATTCATGAGTTGCGGCAAATGATTGAATTGTTTCGACAGATGGCCGCAGAAGGGAAGAAGCGATCAACTGACCAGTGCCTGAATGGTGCGCTTACAGGTATTTACATTAATCAAATATTTTATGCAAACAATACTTATTTGCTCTCGGGTGAAGATATCCGGCTTGTATTCACCGCTTATGATAACCCCAACTTTATGTTTACTGATAATCCGCAGATTATAGATAAAACACTGGCCTGGATGGATAATATCCAGCGCCATAGCGGCTCATTGGTGCAGTGTAATGAATTGGATCGCCTACGCTTTTTTGAACGGATGGAGTTTGAGCTCGATGAATATGATCAGACGATATAGGTAACTATTCTCCTTATTTCGAGAAGTATATTTTTGCGGACTCCACTCTACCGCTTCTTGGCGACCTTTGCGTGAAACTAATCTTTCTATTTTCACGCAAAGAGCGCAAAGAATTTTCGCAAAGACCGCAAAATCCAAACAGAATGAAGACGACTATTTAATTTCCAATTTATTTCTACCTTTTTTATAAAACCAGAATAGAGTTAGTATTTTCATCATTTACAATGTAACAAATCTCACTTGATCTCACTTGACAAAAAGTAATCTCATCGACGCTGATAATACAATTTGAAATCAATAATTACTATTGCAATACTCAATGCTGTAAAATAACGCATAATACAATAAAGCTCCGGGCTATTTACCCTGAGGCTTTACTGTCTTTTATACTAAATGGACGAGGAAATGACCATCTGATATCCTTGTTTGACCACTTCACCCCTTCTGTCCGATGAATAAAAATCCTCCGGGCTAAAGTGACAAGAATATTTATTGGCCATTTCATAATTCTAATAGTATAATTAATTTTTCAGAAACGCAAATTGGAAATATTGATATATCAGTGCCTGATATCACGTCCTGTCACTGTACAAAATAATACACCGTGATAAAATGAAATAGTGTTCCGAGTAATACGAATAAGTGAAAAAACGCATGATTGTACCTGTACTGATCAAAATAATACAGCACCGCCCCGGCAGTGTACCAATAGCCACCCATCATCAGACAGTATAAACCATCCTGTGGTAAAGCTTGTCGGAGTGCACTAAAATCAAATACAATCAACCACCCCATGACCACATACAATATAGTGGAAAACAAATCATAGCGACCGGTGAAAATTAGTTTAAAGAGGATGCCAAAGATGGCAATGCTCCAACACAGTATAAATATTAAGATGCCGTGACTATATTTGAGTGTCAGTAATGTAAATGGTGTATAAGTGCCTGCGATCAACAGATATATTGCAATATGATCAAATATACGCAGTACCCGGCGAGCCTTATGTTTATTTACTGAATGATAAAGTGTGGATGCTGCATACAGTATAATGATACTCAGACCAAAGGTAATCAGACAGGCACGGTATAATAGGTCGGTACTGGATAAGGCTTTTTTCAGTAGTAGAACAAATCCAAAGATCCCCGCAATCAGACCGATCGCATGAGATATGATATTCAACTTCTCTTCTGTCGGATGATAGTAATCAATCGTACTATTCGTCTGTAAATTCATTGATGCAAAGGTGGTAAAAGTAAGAGAGATTCACATCGTAGATATAATATAAAAGTCAGTAACTATTCAGGTCAAATAAAAGTTTGTCAATAATTGATCTCAATTAGTATATAGACAGTTCATTTATGAACTTAATTTCAAAGAAACTTATATGCTCAAGCCGCATTGACTTTTCTCCAGACGATGAATGTCAGGATTGTAAACCCTGACGATGAATGTCGGGATATTTCTTACTTCTTTTATACAACCTACGTTTCTGTAAATACAATCAAACACTAGGCGTCAATTCTTTTTCTTGTTCAGTCGGAGCATTGGGATATATTTTAAGGACGAGCGGAAAATCCAAATTTCTTTTGATAGTTTAGGTAATATAAGTTCGATTTATAATCGGGTTCCTGATGGAGTTCAAAGTATTCACTATTTTCCAAATGGGATGATTGAAGCAAAAGTTATGTTAGATAATGAGATCAGAATGCAGGGAGAAATATATTATTTTCATGAAAAATCAGGGCATTATATTAGTGTTCGTCAATATGTCAATGATACATTAGAAGGAAATAAATTTGATTACTATGACCGGGAAGGCACGGATAGTATGGTTCAGCATTATGTAAAAGGGTGCTGCAAGGGGCGGCTTGTTTTGGATAAGAAAGAAGAAGCCATAAGTGTGAGCGGCAGTTTTATAGCGAATTAATTTTCAAAGGATAAAACCAGGAATACGAGGTATCCGATTGGTGATCGGGGGCTTTATTATTTAGCGTAATCGATTTACAGCAGATAATGCCCTTTGGCAGAAAGGATAAAGACTAAATCTTCTGAAACCTCATAAATCAAACGATGCTCACGGTTAATCCTACGAGACCAACAGCCAGTAAGTGAATGTTTAAGTGGTTCTGGTTTGCCTGTGCCAGTAAATGGGTGTTGAGCCAGTTCCTCCACAAACAAAGTAATTTTAGTTAAAACAGATTTGTTACCTGATTTTTTATGTTGCCTTATATCCTCTTTTGCTTGTTCAGAAAATCGTAAAATATAGCTAGTCATAAGCTATCAATAAAGGATTTAAGATTTTCCTTTTTGACTTCGGTAAAACTACCTTGAGCAATTTGCTTTTTACTTTCCATTATTTTTTCTACAAACTCAGGATTATAGCTATCATCCTTAGCTACTTCAAACTTGATTTTAAGAGCCTTCATAAAGGCTTTCAAGGCTTCGAGTTGCTCAATAGTAGGATGTGCAGTTACTTCAAGGGTTTTCATAGAGTTGCGATATTTTTAAGTATAACAGCTGTTAAATCTTTTTGTAAAAGACCTCTTTTTGTTCTGCTTGCTGCTAATATTTTATCGAAAGTATTCATATTTATTACATTTGGTGTTTTATAGCACCCTAAAAGTCAATATTATGACAAAGATAGGAACAAAATTATGGGTATTAAAATTTAAAACTATTTCTATTTATAAAATACACCAAAGTTTGCCTTTACATATAAACAAAACGGAACAAAGAAATAGACTTTATGCTCATAGGAATATTACAAATATTCCCGCCTATGTCACCGCACAGTTGCAATCACCCAGCCCGGGAAGTGTCCAATCCGCCGACAGCACCTTTGAGTATGCCCTACGAGATCATCTCGGCAATACCGTAGTCTCCTTTGCCGATCAGGATGACAATGGCAAGATCGACCCTTTCGAGGTACTACAGCGTAATCATTACTACTCTTTTGGTGAGCAAGGCAGGAAAGCCATCCGAAATGGCTTTTCGACGCCGCGAAACGGAGATAGCACTGATGGAAAAATCGGGGCGTATCGTAGTCTGAACACATCCGAGGTACGAGAATGTGCTTCAGCGGCAGAGATCAAAGGTGACTGGGATCACACCACAAATCCGGTTATTAATAACTATCTTTACAATGGCAAGGAACTCCACACGTGGGGTAGCAATAGCGGTGGCCGGCTAAACTGGCAGGACTACGGGGCGAGGTGGTACTCTCCGGAGATGGGGAGGTGGAACTCTGTAGAACCACTGGCAAGGAAGTATGCTCATATATCGCCTTATGCTTATTGTGCTAATATGCCGATTATAGCCACGGATCCTGATGGTATGGATATTATAATAGGTCATAGAAACGAGAATGGAAAAATAACCTCAAGGGTAATTTATAGAGAAGGTAAGCTATTTAATATGGATGGTAAAACTGCTTACACAGGCAATAATTCATTTATTTTGAATACAAAAAATAGCATAGATAAAATAAAGTCCTCTGATATTTATGCAAGAAATGTATTAACAGTTCTTGAATATTCTCCAAGAAAACATGAAGTTTATAATTTGTTAAGTACTGATAAAATTGCAATACCAAACCATGATGATAGTGCTGTTTATCCAGATATGACTACTATTCATATTGACCCCAACAAGCCCGCTAAAGAAGGCTCGATTATGTATTTAGATACTGAAATTACTGGTAATAAACGAATAAGTACTACAGCACATGAATTTATGCATTCTTATCAACATGATCAAGGTACAATATCAAACGAAACTATTGGGGGAATTGAAAATAATGAAATAGAAGCAGTTAATTTTCAGAATCGAGTAAATCCTTCATTGGGATTGCCACAAATGACTGAATATGGAGGAAAGAAAATTCCAAAAAGCAAGTTAGAAAATCCTAATAATCCTAAACATATTAATAAATTTAGAGGTCGATGAAATCTTTATGGCTAATAGTCGCTATTTTGTTTTCTTACTTTGCATGTAATCTCATAGAAAATTCAAACAATGTAAGATTTTTATATTATAAAAATTTGCTAGAAAGCACTGGACCCACCTCACTGATTATTTATAATGGTAAATATGGAGATTCAATTAAGGAGTATCGCATAGATGTATCAAGATTTAGAACACAAATACAAAAAAAGTATTCTTCAAACTCTGTCAAATTAAATTACAGTAATTCATTTATTGATTCTTTAGTTTCAAATGAAAGTGTTTTTAATTTGGATACAATATCATCGGTTTTCAGTGGAAATGAGTTATTCATGGATAGCACCTCCAATAAGATTTTTAATTTTTCTGAGGATGAAATAATTAAGTACTATTTTCAAAATAATGTTTTGAACCTCAACTTCTCTAAAGCAAATGGTTTAATCTTAACAAATGGGGTAAATGGAAATCTTACTATAGGAGAATTTAATGCATTGATAAAATTTTTGTTTGAACATAATTATTTCGTTTCAATAAGTGATATAGATGGAAAAATAGTGATTAATAAGTTTTCTCCTGAAAAATGAAAGAAGTTATTGGTTCGGTTAACTATGTCAATTTCGCTACCCAAATTGGCTCACTTCGGACTAATACCGGACAGGAACAATCATCATTAATACCATTTCCATTTTTGAAGCCTCATATATGCACATTTTTTTATTTCCATAAATCCCGCAATTCCCCCAACTTCCCTACCTTAGCACACAAACAAAGACACATTACAGTTGCGTATCCAGCATATCCAAACAATGACATTAGAATCAGTGCCACACGGAGTGAGTGACACAGAAAAAGGGTATGGAAGTTGGCAGGACTACGGCGCGCGGTGGTACTCTCCAGAGTTGGGGCGGTGGGCACAGGTTGACCCGATGGCATCAGCGAGAAATTGGGTAAGCCCATATAATTATGTGCAGAATAATCCAATTGGTAGAATTGACCCACAAGGGATGATTGACGACTGGTATCAGAATAATGAAACTGGAAAGGTTGAATGGCATGAGGGAAGTGGGAAAAAAGATGGATACACTCATCTCGGCTCCACTGTGACTGGTACAGATCAGGATGGTAATACAATGTATGGAGCACAGGATGGCAATTGGTATAACTCCGTTCCCTTGGCCGGAGCAACCATAACGGCTAAGCCGGTCTACAAGGAAAGTGCAGCATATAGTATGTTTGGAGAATTGGCAAGTGGTAAAAACTTGGGGTCCGATAATCCTTATTTGCCATATCAAGGCCCTGATG
This sequence comes from uncultured Saprospiraceae bacterium, assembly GCA_964525915.1. Classification (GTDB taxonomy): domain Bacteria; phylum Bacteroidota; class Bacteroidia; order Chitinophagales; family Saprospiraceae; genus Parvibacillus. The sequence goes on from CAZGKN010000002.1 coordinate 59,911, forward strand.
CCATATCCATTCAGTTAAATGTATCGGCAAGTGGTTTTTTGGGCGAAAGTGGATTTTGTGCAGGTATTGCATTCAGTGATAGTGAACTGGGTGCTTTCGCATCCACTTATGGCGGTGTGGGAGTATCTGCCCCAGGAATTGGACTTTCATTTCAGGTGAACTTTCATAATAGAACTTTAAGAGGAAGTCCTTCACTAAGCAATATTGGCGGTATAGATGCCGGTGGATCTGTTGGATTGGGTTTAATTGGTGGTTATTCGAGATCTGTTCAAATTAAGGGCGGAGCAATTACTCCTATTGAAGGATTTCGCACTTATAGTATTGATGCAGGCGTTGGCGGAGGATTGCCTTTGGGAGGTAGAGCCTCAATTTCTACCACGGGATACATTCCGATAATAAAAAAATGATAAGATGTCTACTTTTTTATTGAATACGTTAATTCTTTTAATCACACTATTATGTGTGTCATGTGGAGATTGTGAATTTCTCGCTAATCAATATAGGAAAGATCAATTTAATATTCTATTGCAATATGAGCCGGCAGAGGGAAGAGCATATGCTTTAAAAGGAATCAATCCAATCACTAAAGATAAAGTGCAATATAGTGATCAAGGCGGTTTTTTGGGGCTACCTTTTAAAGTCTTAATCTCTATTGGTGACACATTAGTCAAAAAACAAGGGGAATTAAAAATCTATATTCATAAAAAAGATACTATTTTAATATTCCCTTTTAAATGTGAGGGAAAAATTTACGAATAATTTATATCCTATGATTTTGTTTATAAAAATAGTTGGTATAATAGTGATTAGCTTTAATTTATTTACCATTTGGAAAATTTACAAAGCTGATGTTTATCAAAAATGGTGGAAATATCTGTTTCCGGTAATTGTGAATTTCCCAACTTTTATTGCGACTAAGGAATTTGGTTTTGATTGGAAGTTATTTAGTCTATATTCCTTTGGAAGTAATATAGCATTTGGTTATGAGGACAATATTTCTATTGCATCCTTACCCATTGGTTCATTTTATATTTGGTGGAAATTGCGAGGGTGGGAAATTGATAAAGAATTTGACCAAGTAGGAAAATGATTAAGATAGAATTTCAAAAAGCTTGAATGAGGTGTTTGGACTTTTATTAAATGGCAAATGTCAGAGACTACATTCTTTGGAGGAACGACAAAGAGTCGCAGCGACCAGAAGTAAAGACACTTGGGACAACACTACAGATGCGATAAAGAATAACTATCTTTATAATGGTGAACGAGGTAGAAAAGGTCTTTGAATAGACCTTTTCAACGAAGTGAAACGAAACGAAGGTTCATCCTGATAAGGTGAACCAAAGTGGAGTCAGAAAACTCTTGAGGCACGAAAGAGTGCTTCTGCGGTAAGGAGCTACATGACTGGTCGGGTCTAAACTGGACAGACTACGGGGCGAGGTGGTATATGCCGGAGTTAGGCAGGTTTACGGGGGTGGATCCGATATCAGATCAGTATCCACATGTGAGTGTGTATAACTATGCGGAGAATGAGCCGGTGGGGCATATTGATCTTTGGGGTTTGCAGAAGGCTATTTCGGTGATACAAATGGGTAAAAACAGTGAAGGAAAATGGTACACTAACAGTGCCTTTACAATGGAACGTGGTGATATGAGATGGAATAATTATTCCTCCAGTACTGATTTGGGGGCAAGAGGACATTTATTAGTAATCGATAATTTAGTGACAGGAGGCAGAGTGTCGGCATACAAGCAAACGCTTATAGATAGGATATTAAACAGATTTGATGGCGGAGGACCTGAGACGGAAGTAGGAGGCGGTACAATGTACTTTAAGACCGATGGGATGGGTAAGGAAACCCGATTTAGTCCGAATGCAGATATAGGAGAGAATATTGATGACCTGATGGGCGCATTTGATCTGGCAAAAGCTGCCGGAACAAGCATAATGGGACTGGAAGGATCGGCAAAAGATATAGGGAAAGGAGTAGCAGAAATATTGGATTTTTCTAATAATGCTTATCAGGCTAAAGATGGGGTAAGAGATGCTATAAAACCAACAAAAGTGGAAGATAAAGATACCACTATTAAGAATGGGAATCAATATATTCACTATGATAAACAAGACTTAAAAGAAAATGGAAGGCATAAAGGGTAAAAGAGGATTTTTTTTTCTGGTAGTAAGTATTATTCTGATTTTCTTTTATTTTTTTACAAAATATTTCTACACTAGGAAAAGAGATGAAAAGGGAATTGTTGTAACAACATATAATCCCATCAGTAGAAACTATCATCAAAAAAATTATAATGACCATTGTAAACTGATCAATGAGTTTTATTATAATAAAAATGGAAAATTTGGTGAGGAAGTTGGATATTATGATGATGGAACAATAAAGTTTATCGTGCCATATTCAAATGGGGTAAAGGATGGCGTAAGTAAATTTTATACATGTTCAGGTCAAATGAAAGCTCTAAATTATTACTTCCGAGGATATCACTATTTTAAAAAGATATTTATTTATGATAAAGGTAAATTTGATTCTTCAGAGACCATTATTCCCGTGCTTCAGGATGTTCGTTTAAATTTAAAAGGTGATAGTTTGATAGCGGATATACTAGTATATGATTATAGATTGGATTATATTAGAGACAGTCTAGAATTGTTTTATGAATTATATGATACAATTAATCGGGATGGAGTTTTTCCTTATACACCAAGTAATTCTATTATGGTTGGTGGGTATGGTATTAAAAAATTGAAGTTTCATATAGTAGACAAGAAAAAAAAGTTCTTATTTGTAATGATTGGAGAGAAAAAAAATGGCAAAATAAAAGAAAATGAGGCATTAATTAAGGAAATTGACCTTTGATCCCACTAACTTAAGGACACATTAATCATTGTGATTAGCTATTTTCTACGTGTTAATAAACCCTGCTCGGCGTAGGTTCTGCCTGTGACGTAGTGATAAATAAGCTGTGCTTATGGAAAGAAGAAGATAGACAAAGCCTCTGGTACGGGAGGTTGGAGGCTTTATTATTTAACGATAAGTAAAAGCCTGTCTAAAATTCATGCTCTCCTTCACAATATCTGATCTTTCCCATTAAATTGGTATAATTTTTTGCAGAGACTGTTTTTAATTTACATTTAAGGAGGTTGTTGTGTTCAACGCCAAAAAGTTTCTTACTAAAACACTTTATTGGTAATAAAGGATTTTATCTTTTTCGCCATCTTTCCGGGTTGAGCGAGGTATGAAAAACCGCTACTACAATAATGGTTTTTTGTAGTTCATCAATAGTATAATGCACCATAAACGGAAATACGTCTAAAATGGCACAGCGTATATCATCATACTTAATGGTAGTAGTTTTTGGATTATTACGAATAAATAGAACTTTAGAGCGTATTTCTTCAACAAACAGTTTTCCTAATCCTTTCTGTTTGGATTCATACCACGTTACTGCATCTGAAATATCTTGTTTGGCAAGAGGTAAAATAAAGGCTTTGTACATTTATATGTCTTGTTCGATATCATCCATGGACTTTTCAAAATCCAAAGCAGGTACAGACTTTCTTTTGTAATCGTCAAGGCGTTTACGGACTTCCTCTGTATGCCAATTAGGAATATCGATTTGTTCAATATCCTTGTATTTATTTTTGAGTTCATTCCATTCTGAAATAGGAATAAAAACTCCAGTTGTTTTGCCAGTATTGTCTAAAATATATTGGAGATTCATAATCACAATAATTTTTGGTTTTTAACGAAAGTGTGTTTGTTTTAAAATCGCAAATTCAAATACCACCAGATACAAGGATAAAATATCCTAATCGAAAAGGCATAAATGCATGACTTATCACAGACATACACATAATAACGCAAATATAGAACAAAAGATGCAGTAAAAAAGTCAATAATACCAATTCGGTAAGTACAAAGTCTGTAAGTTTACATTGATGGATTCATGAAATTTATCCTTATATATCACTCGACCCCGCTCGGCGTAGGTTTTGCCTACGACGTAGTGATAAATAAGCTGTGCTTAAGGAAAGAAGAAGATAGACAAAGCCTCTGGTTGTGGAGGTTGGAGGCTTTATTATTGTAACTACTCACCTCAAATATATCAATTTCAACAAAAAGATTAATTACCTAAATAAAGTTAGGAGGACAGCCTTGGCAAGGCTGAATATCAATAACCCTGGGTGCAAACCTGGGGAATGGTATCAAGGTTAATGCGATTTGGCGTGATTTTTGCCTGTCCAAAACAATTTATATTTTTCATCAGAAAATTATTTTGCAAAAATCGTGACAAATTCTAAATACTAATCGATGTAATTTGGAATATTGGTTCAACCCTTATCAGGGTTGGTTGATTTGTAAATCATTTACCCCCAATTAAATTGGGGGCTATTTATATTTTGCCCTCTCAGGGCAAGTGAGCAATAATGATTTATTCACAACTTTTTACTGACATTATATCCGAATTGAGGTGAATAGTTACTTATTATTTAGCGGAAGCGATTTACAAGAGATAATGTCCTTTGGCTGAAAGAATCAAAACAAAGTTATCCTCAACTTCATAAACAAGGCGATGTTCTCTGTTGATCCTACGAGACCAAGCTCCAGCGAGATTGTATTTAAGCAGTTCGGGCTTACCGATGCCAGAGTATGGATGAAGTTTAATGTCATCAATAAGCTGCGAAATCTTCTTTATTATAGCTTTATTGCCTGTAGCAACCCAATAGCTGAGATCATCCTCTGCATCGGGGAGAAATATTACTTCCATAAAGCGTTCAATTGCTCAGAAGTAAATACTTTGCCTTTGCCTTCTTTGTAATCTTGTCTTGCTTTTTCAATCTTTGCGACGAACTCCGGATCATAGACTTCCTCCTTAGCGACTTTAAATTTAATTTTAAGAGCCTTCATAAAAGCCGTTAAAGCTTCGAATTGCTCTTCAGTCTTAGGATGTGCGATTACTTCTTGTGCTTTCATAGCGCTGTTATATTTTTAAGTTTATCAAATTTAAACAAATTATCTATGGTATACAGGTTATGGTACTTGCCTGTGCGTATAACATTATTCTTTCCCCAAAAGTTATAATAATGTGTTTTAAATCATCAAGATAGCGTTAATAGATGCAAATTTATATTAGTTTTTGGAAATACAAAAATGGGATAATCTTGTTTGTTCAAAATCCAAAATACCATTTTCATATGTCAGAGTCTCATATCTACCATTTTTTTTGATTCCCATCAATCCACCGCATTCCTCCAAAATTCCTTATCTTAGCTAACAAAGAAAAGAGTTTTGAAGAGCGAGCACGGAACACAGTGCGAGACCTTTCTCGCTCAAAGTGGAGTCTGAAATCTTCCGAACTGAGGAGGAAGAGCTTCAGTGGGAGGTGGTAACCGGATATATTCCTACTGTAAGGACAGGTGGCGGATTGTGGAACAGACAAGAAATCAATGGCGAGATCATTCCATACAAGTTGCTACAGCGCAATCACTATTACTCATTTGGTGAGCAAGGCAGAAAAGTCGTAACAACTCAGCTCTTTTATTGGGAAAATTAAATTATCGGAAACTATTCACCTTGTTTCAAGAAGGATATTTTTGCGAGCTTCGCGCTTCTTGGCGACCTTTGCGTGAAACTAATCTTTCTATTTTCACACAAAGACCACAAAGAGTTTTCGCAAAGACCGCAAAGTCAATACAAAGGGAAGTCGTCTATTTCATTCCCAATTTTTTTTTTTGTAAACTTAACCTATTTAGGTGAGTAGTTACGAAAAGTCATCCAAAATGGCTTTTCAATGCAGCGAAACGGGGTAATCAGACAGACACAGTATAATAAGTCAGCGCTGGCTAAGTCCTTTTTCATTCTTAAAACAAATTCAAATATCCCGGCAATCAGACCGATTGCATGAGATATGATGTTCACCTTCTCTTTTCTCAGATGATAGTAATCAATCGTACTATTCGTCTGTAAATTCATTAGTACAAATGTGGTAAAAGTAAAAGAGATTCACATCGTAGATACAATAAAAAAGTCCGAATAATTGTATTCGGACTTATATTGGGGAATTTATACTCGTTCAATCAAGGTGTGCTTAATTTATTGCCGGTAAAAGCGAATAATTTTTTGCATACTACATCATCTGCTCAAAGAATGAAGTCGGATATTCGATTTTTACATCAGTGATTTTATCGCCGTACATGACCGGAACCAGACGTGGCTGGATAAATCCTTTGTAAGGTTTGATATTTAGCTTATTATATCTTTCCAGTACTTCCTGATGTAGTTTCGGATCGACTTTAACGCCATAAGTCTCTACCAGATTTTTCCCAGCATTGAAATCACCTTCAGATTTGATGCGTTGTATTTCTTTAAGTAATTGACCAAACAGTGTTCTGAGTTTATCATAGTCATTCACTTTGACATAGGTTTTGCCTTTGATTTTGACCATTTCGACTACATTGTCCGCTTTACCTTTCTCAAAGGCCCAGTGAGCGATGAGTGCTCGATTTCGCATGTGCGCTTCTTCGATCTGGTCTCCGGGTTTGATCCGTACCAATTGGGTCATCAGACCATTCATCATATAGGAGTAATATTCTGCCTTGCCTGCGTCCAGGGAAGGACTGACGCCAATTTCCACCAGTTTCGGATCCATGATATAATACAAACCTACCAGGTCAGCCCGGGCTTCTTCCAGTGTGGAAGCATAATTTTTTAGTGTTTTGTCAGGTGTACCTACACCAGGATTGATCTGACCTGATGCATGACCGATACATTCATGCATGTCAGTGTGTAGGTCGCTGGCGATATTGCCATATTTTTTAATGATCGATAAGATATCAGGTGAAACTACAAACTCTTCGAGCATACCACTTCCAGCACTACTGACATTGTAAGAGTGGATGATATTGCCGAGTGAAACAGATTTAGAGCCATATTCTTTTCTCAACCAATCTGAGTTGGGTAGATTGATGCCTATAGGTGTACTGGGTGCAGCATCTCCGGCTTCGACTATTGCGTTAATGACTTTCGCATTGATGCCTTTGACACTTTTTTTCTTGTGTTCAGCCATGATGGGTGAATGGTCTTCAAACCATTGTGCATTTTCCGCTATGGTTTTAATTCGTTTTGTAGCCTCGAAATCGCGTAGTGAGACGATGGATTCATAACTTCCTTTTTTGCCGATGGCATCATTATACACTTCAATGAAACCGTTGGCGAAGTCGATGACAGTCTCAGTATTTTGTGTCCATGCGATATTGTATGTGTCCCAGGATTTGAGATCACCGGTCTTATAATAATCTACCAATAGTTTGAATGATTCTTTTTGTTGTTCGTTTTCAGCTACCGGTATAGCTTTAATGATCCAGTACATCATCTTATCAATGGCTTTACTATACATGCCGTCACTCTTCCACACTTTCTCTACTACTTTTCCATCTTCCTTTACCACTTTGCTATTCAATCCCCATTCCGGTTCATGATCACTTTCAGGAAACTGAGAATAGAATTGATCAACCTCTGCGTGGGTGACCCCTTCGTAAAAATTATTAGAGGACTCTACGATATTATCGACATCAGGGCTGAGATTCACCATTTTTGGCATAAAATCAGGATCGAATACGACTTTTTTCAAGAGCAGAAGTAGTTTATCTGAAGTGCCTGCCATAGTCAGCGGTAAATCAGAAGTGGCACAACCCTTTACTAATTTTGTAAAATATTCGAAGGAAAATGTAGGCATTATCTTCTCATTTCCGTAATGATGATAAATCCCATTACTAAACCAGACACGGCCGGCGTATTCCTTGAATTTATCCCAGTCTTCTCCTGTTTTCACTGTATTAGGAGATTTCCAGATGGCTTCTAGCGTCTTTCGGACTGTAAGATTGTATCTGCCCCTTTGATCCCAGATGATATCCCGGCCACAAAGCGATGCCTGATACAGATAGTAAGCCAGTTCTTTTTGCTGAAGCGATAATTTGTCCCATCCCGGTACCTGATATCGCAGTACCTGCAGGTCACCAAAGGATTCAGCCATCACATTAAACCCATTGTCATCCGTACTTTTCACTACCTTTTTTGTCTCATTACAGGAAGATGCAAAAATAAGAAATGCACTACTAAGGATTAGTAAATTGATTCTATTCATTATGCTTTTTGATTTTATTTAGAAGGACTAAAGATATTGAATTTTTTTCTATTAGGGTGTTGGGCTTTAGTCTTTGGACTTTGGGCTTTAATTTGTCAACCAAAATCATGAGACTTCAGACTTCAATTCACAATTAACAATTCACAATTAACCGCCACCGAGTTTCTCTATGTATTCATTAATATAAATATCTCGTTCCTTTGATTTATACTGTTGAATGAAGCGTGGATGATCCAGTGGAATTAATTCATCAAAAAAATGAAATTCGTCATTTATTTTGGCAATAAATTGTGCATTTTTCTTGCCCAGGACAAAAGCTTTGTCAGTCAGTACACCTTTGCTGAGGTGTTTTTTCATACTGGCTACCATAAAAGGTCTGACAGCTTCAAATAATTCAGGATAGTCATAGTAATTGGCATTGACCCATTTACCGGCCTTGTTTTGTTGGATAATTGCCAATGGAAAGGGTGAATTGATATAAAATCGGGAGTAGAATGCCTCTACGCCACCATAAGCCGCTATCATATCATATACAAAGACAGAGGACAACTCATGTGAATAGGCATTCTCTATGGTGATGCCGCAGACTGATTCCAACCTCTTGGTATCAGTAAATGGTACACCGGAGACTGCAGCACCGTGCCTGCCCGGATTGATGCCGAGGATCATACGCCGGGGCTGGTTATCGTCATAAAATTTCTTGTAGAATTGCCGGACCGGAGTCATCACCTCCGGATTGTCCTGAAACGGATTGACCACCTGAAAGTGCTCTGGTAGCGAATCAGTAAAGATTAATGTCTCATTGAAGGTGATGACTCTGTCAGCAAAGGTATTTTTCACTTTATTTTTGTAATCTTTTTATTGTTCATCGGCAGAAGGACCGTAACTACCCGGCACAGGAATACCCAGCAGACGATAATAGACACCGAGTTGGGCCCTGTGATGGGTAATCTGATTCAGAGAATGTCGGATAGACTCGTATTTATCCCAGTCCGCGATCGTATGGCCCTGGTATTTCAACAGCCAACGGTCATCAAACTGTGCCGGATTCATAGCGTCCAGAGCCTCGATATTTTCTTTTATGCCTTTGTCTAAATGCGCCAGTAATTCATCCTTATTTACCGGTCGGACATAGCCCGAATTCTCGTCAGCAAAATCAACATAATCTGTGTCTAATATAAATTTTGGCCATCCGAAAATTTCAACAATATGTTGGGCTAAAGGAAGCATTTTCATGCTTTTTTCATGTGGCCTATATTCAGCTTGGTCATTTGGAAAACGCTCAATGAATTTGCGGGTAGTAGCATATTCATTGTTTAATTCATCTTTTAATAATTCTTTTACTTCTTTCATATTTATAATTAATTAATTTTTTAATTTCTTAGCCAAATATTGTCACAACTGCTGCATGATTTTTTATTATTTTTTTCAAATACCATATCGATTCTGCCAAGTCGCAGACCTGCCCAGCCTACCTGATTGATAAGCACTGTCTCACCTTCCAGATTACGCTGCAAATCCGGCTTGTCCAGGAAGGTATGTGTATGCCCACCGAGAATGATATCAATGTCTTTCGAATTTTGTGCCAATAAAATATCATTCACTTTGGGTTGTTTGTATTTATAGCCGATGTGTGACAGACAGACGATTAAATCGCATTTTTTTTCATGCTTTAAGATAGCCGCCGTTTTATTTGCGATTACTATCGGATCGATATAACCGATATCTCCGTATAATTCCTTCGGAACTAATCCTTCGAGCTCGATACCTATACCGAAAACGCCGATATTCAGTCCGCCTTTTTCAAATATTTTGTATGGTAGGATGTGTTTACCCAGGGGCGAATTCTGCAGATTATAATTGGAATTAATTAATGGGAAATTAGCTATAGTCAATAACTCTGCCAATCGATCGACGCCGGCATCAAAATCATGATTGCCGATGGTCGAAGCATCATAACCCATCTGAGACATAATCTCAAATTCCGGCCGACCCTTGAATACATTGAAATAGGGTGTACCCTGTATGATATCACCACTGTCGAAGAGGAGTACATTGGCTTCCTCTGATCTGATCTTATTAATTAGCGCAGATCTGCGGGATACACCTCCCAGACCCTGCATCTTCGTGCCGTCCATAGGGAAAGGATCAAGCCGGCTATGCACATCATTGGTATGGAGAATAGTTAGTTTAGTAGTTTGTGTCTTATCACTACCAAATAAACTGGTAGGCAGACCCACTGCGTAAAATCCGGCGCCAGCCAGTGAGATATTGTAAATAAATTGTCTCCTTTTCATCGCTTTTTAGTTATACGACCATCCAATTGAGCATCGATGATCTGATTTTTATTTTTCATATCGATAAAATATTCGAGAATTGCATCCCGCAGGTATGTCTTGGTATCAATTTGTTTAATACTTTTTAGAAATTCAAGCCCATCACCGCCATTTGCGATATAATCGGGTAGTGCAATGGTGTATGTAGCATTTTCTGATACAGGTGTTCCGTGTATCGTTACTGATGCAGGTTTACGATCTATAATTTCCATCCGTAATTCTTTACTTACCGGCCAACCACCGGAAGCGGCAACGGCATTGAGCAGTTTATTCAATTGTGCACCACTCATTTGTAGTATGACTACTTTATTATCAAAGGGAGATAATTCATAGATTTTACCTTTGGTAATCTCACCCTCCGGTAACATAGGTAGCCGGATACCTCCAAAATTGATAAATGCCAGATCGACCTTCATGCCACTGACTTTTGCCGCATGCGTAGCCAGTATATCTGCCAGGAGATTAGTTAGTTTACTTTCAGGTTTGCTCTTCGGTAACATCTCGCCTGTATAGCCTACGATCTCATTCATCGTCAGGTCGAGTTCAGCCCGGTAAGGCTTCAGGATCGAATCTATCTTAGGATTCGTTGCCTTATCATTCTCGTTGATAGAAGTATACCCGGTATGGACGGTAGCCAAATGAGTCCGTGGTGCACAACTAATGAACGTTATTCCAAATAAGAAAATGAGCCAATGTGATCGATTCAATGTGTTGTCTTTTGCCACTAAAGTACTAATTGATTTCATTTGGTTAATCCAAAATGAATTTTATTGCAATAATTTAACACACAATCAATATTTTTAGCACATGATAGATAAGTTAGCACCCTGGGGTGATTCAATATTTTCAGTGATGACAAGTAAAGCCCGTGAATATGGCGCATTGAACCTCGCGCAAGGCTTTCCGGATTTCCCTACGGATCCGGAATTGATACAGCAAGTAAATCAAGCAATGCAGACGGGTTATAATCAATATGCACCGGCCAATGGAGCAATGGATTTATTGCTTGCCATCAGAAATCTTATTGCAGGAGAGTATGGGGTAAGTTTGGATGAAATGTCTGAAATTACTGTAGTGCCGGGTGCTACTTATGGGATCTATGCTACTATGCAGGCTTTGATTCATGCTGGTGACGAAGTGATATATATCGAACCCGGATATGACAGTTATGCACCATCCATCTTCATGGCAGGAGGACGACCCGTACCTTTTCCTTGTTATCCACCGGAGTTTACGATGGATTGGGATCGGTTGGAGTCATTGATTACTCCGGCTACACGAATGATCATCTTCAATAACCCGAATAACCCGACAGGCAAGGTCTGGTCAGTGGCCGAGCTGGAGCGGCTGGGTGGCATTGCGGAGAAGCATAATTTATTGGTACTGAGTGATGAAGTGTATGAGTTTATCCGCTTTACTGATGACCCCCATACTCCGGCTTATACTATTCCGGCATTAAAAGAAAGAGTGATTACCTTATCTAGTTTTGGTAAGACACTGCATGTTACCGGCTGGAAGATGGGCTATGTCGTGGCACCGGCGCATTACACTGCATTGATACGGAAGGTCAATCAGTTTTTAGTCTTTTGTTCCAATCACCCGGTACAGATTGGTATCGCCCGGTATCTGCATCAGCGCAATCTGAGGTCAGAGGTTTCCGGTATGTATGCACTAAAACTGGAACTGTTGCGACAGTCCATTGAGGCATCCCGATTTGATGCATTGCGCTGTGATGGAACTTATTTTTTATTGTTGGATTACCACCGGATCACGGATGAAGGCAGTGCGGCATTTGCTGATCGATTAGTGCGGGAACATGGGATTGCTACTATTCCTGTATCTGCATTTTATTCCGGTGGCTATGAACCACACTTGTTGCGAATCTGTTTTGCTAAAGAGGATAATACATTAATCAAAGCCGGGCAATTGCTATGCACGATTTAAAAATAGGATTGGTTCAGTTTGATATCACCTGGGAAGATACTGAATCGAATCTCCGGTTTCTGGATGATTTATTGGAATCAGCTACCGGACTGGATCTGATCGTAATGCCGGAAATGTTCAATACCGGATTCAGTATGCAGTCGCAACGAATTGCGGAGACGGATGATGGAATCAGTACTCAATGGATGGAACAGACTTCCAGGAAATTGAAGACTACGCTGTGTGGCAGCATTGCTACCTGTGAGGGAGGTAAATATTACAATCGATTAAAAGTAATCCAGGCCGGTGAAACTATCTGCCGCTATGATAAACATAATCTCTTCACGCTGGCCGGAGAAGAAAAGCAATACACCTCCGGTCAAGCGCAAGTAACATTTGAACTGGCAGGGTGGAACATTAAGCCCCTGGTCTGTTATGATCTTCGTTTTCCACTGTGGTGCTTTAACCGGCAAGAGGCCGATCTGATGCTCTTTTGTGCCAACTGGCCGGATGCACGCGTGAATCATTGGCGGACATTGTTGCGCGCCAGAGCTATCGAAAATCAGTGTTTTGTAGCTGGTGTGAATAGGGTAGGAGTGGACGGAGCGGGTTTGCAACATAGTGGTTATTCTGCATTGATCAGTCCGACAGGTGAGTATATCTGCGAAATGGAAAAACAAGCCGGGCTATTTATTTATTCGATCAATCAGGCCGAAGTAATACAGTTTAGAAACCATGTGAAGTCATTGCAGGAGGGTAAACAAGATTTTTTAACTTGTTAATGGTGAATTTTTAATTCTTAATTATCTAAATAATTTTATTTTATTCATCTTATTCTTCTTATATTTGCGATATTTCAAGGGAAATTAGTAAAATCATGTTAAAGCCAAGAGAATTTTCAACGAAATCTTATCAGACCGGAATTGTAGCCTTAATATTATTAACCTTTGCTTACTTGTTTGCAAGACTGTATCATTGGTTACCTTTCTTACTAGGAGGACTGTTGTTAGCTATTCTGATAGTACTGCATATCCGGATAAAGCAAATTGAGAAATCAGATAAAATATTACTCGGGAGTCCCTGGATTTATGCAGTGGGTCTGGCTTGCTTCGCTGCTATGATATTCCTTATTCAGGCAGCCTAAAATTAGAATCAAAGAGGACTCCATGCAAGTAAAATTGCTCTAGATTTTCTTGAAAATATATTGGTTGTAGTTATATGGGAAAAGTATCTTTCAAAAGTGAGAAGTGAGATGGAAGAAGAGAGAAGTCGATAGTGGATAGTAGATATGGGATAGGTTTTTAATTACTGATTACAGAAAGTTGTCAACCAAATTCATGAGACTTCAATTGGCAATTACGAATTGTCAATTACGAATTATGAATTGTCTCATCTGCGATTGTCAGCTGGTTCTGCGGGAAGTGAGAAGGGAAAAAGTGAGCAGGAAGAAGGAAAAAGGGAAGCGGGAGAAGCAATTGTCAATTACGAATTTTTCAATTATGAATGACGAATGCCTGGGGCAGTTCGTTTTCCCAATACGAATGTCGCAAGAATATAAATACAAACAAAAAATTCACAATTCACAAATAAAAAAATTACTTCCCTTCTATTACCACTGCACGGTCGAGTACCACATCGCCTAAGAACCCGGAGCATACTCCCTTAATACTAACATTGGCTCCTGGTACTAATTTATTAGTATCCGGCATAACGCTCTTGTCCATCTGGCAGAGGATTGTACTCATGGGGTCACCGGTATCGAGCAGGATATTTAGTGTATTATCCATAGTCTTGTTTACTTTCAATATTTTCCCACTCACCAATATGACTTTAGAAGTATACAGACTATCTGCCTGCATCTCATTCGCATTAAAGGCATTAAGTAGTGCCGCAGCAGTGATTTTGATATCTGCTGACTGCGATGATATGGCATCTACCGGTCGGTTGATATAGTAATAAGCAAAAGCAATACCTCCGATTATCAAAACTAAGAGGAATAATAGTATTTTCTTCATGATTTATTTATTTATATCTTACAATAATCCAGAATATAGTCCAAATTTACGTTTTCCTGGATTAATTCAATGGATCTGTCCACTTTCCAGGGCGTATTCAGGTTAATCTTCACTTCGATACGGCTGATTTTTATCACCGAACCATAAGTGTCTAGTTGGGTGGAGATGACTGGTATGCGGTGCTTTTGAACATATTCTACGGTGTCCGGACTCATCTTACCTTCACCTGTAGCTACGATCCCGGTTAATGGCGTTTCTGTCATGCCGGTTTGTTTGCTGATGAGCTTGATTTTATCAATCGCTTCATTCACCCGACCGGTACTGACGACGAGGAGTAAACCCTTGTCTGCACGCAATTGTGCTACATCCATCAGTGAGCCGGCGACGATATCTTCCACCCGATTCCCTATTTTATCTTCATTGTAGATCAGTTCACCATCGATGGCCTCCTGAATGGATTTGATCACAGGATAACCTAGCGTACGGTCATAAGGCATCAGCCCCAGCATCTTGAGTCCCATCTTATCCAGTGCCTTACCCAGATAAAAACGAATCTTATCAATCTTTTTTACTTCAACTTTGTTGACGATTACACCTATAATCGGAACCTTTTGTTCTCTAAAAAGGGACAAGGAAAGATTAAGTCTGTCGATGGTATTGCCTATACCGCCCTCGACGACCATGATGACACCGGCATCTACCATCTTGGCCACATCGGCGTTTGATAGATTTACAATACTTCCCACACCGGGGTGTCCTGTACCTTCATAGATCACCAGATCATGCGATTCACTCAATCGGTCCTGTGCATAATGGATGCGACTGGGCAGGTCATACATATCAGGATTGTCCAGGAAATGCGCAGTAGCGCCCGGCCCTAGTATCACCGGGCTGTGGATCTTTGGGATGATAGGAAACTTGATCAACTCTGCAAAGAGGACAGTGTCCTTATCCACCCGCAGATTATGAAAGTCCAGATAGCTCTGGCCTACAGGTTTACAATAACCGATATTCAATCCTCTGGAGATAAATGATGCTACCAGACCCAGAGTAGAAGTGGTCTTACCAATATGTTGATTGGTCGCTGCTACGTATAGATTTTTATATTTCAATGCCAAGGTCGGTTGATTTTATTTACAACAAGATGAATGAATACACTGACTCAGTCGGAGTTTGTTGTCGGTACAACAAGCAAAATATCCTTCACGACAGGTGATTCTCGAGGCAATCGCGATTTCTTTTGATGACTTATCCTGTATTGATAAGGTGCATTCAGTGCTCCCGCATCCACCGCTCTTGCAATCTTTGTCACAGCCCGCAGGATCAAAATCTGCTCTTCGTAGGAATTTTTCGATCGTCTTATTATTCTCCGGTTGTGGATTCAGCATAGTGATACCATCTACATATTTCAGTGAGGTCTTGCCTTCATCACGGATGCCTGATTTATTATCGATGATGAAAACCTGCTTGTAATCATCTTTCATGCTTACAGTTATGTTTTCACCGGTATTGTAAGCAATATTTGTGATATCCTGTGTAAAACCACTGACAGCGGTGGATTGGATGATATAGATTAATGATATGGCAGCCTGGTCATTATATACCGTAAGAATGAGATTATTGTTTCTGTTTGTTGTGTTAAATGAATTGGGTGCTTGCCGGAAGAGCTTACCCGAACATGCGGATAATGAGGTGATCAGAATCAATAAGAATAAGCAGTGCTTCATTTTTGGAAAATTTGGCAGAAGATACGATTTTATATATTAATGAGGCGGATGAAATGATTTTGGGTTAGGCTTTGGGCGTTCGGGCTTTTGGTGCCTGTCGCGTGTTGTCATTGCGAGGAGGCTACGACGAAGCAATCTCAAAGTTTAATGACGCATAAAGTCTTTACGAGCTCATTCTCAGCCTCTCAGCGTAAGATTGCTTCTTCCTCCTACGTCGTCATCGCAAAGACGTGGCCTTTTTGTTTATAATTGCCACTTACTGCTTCACAAATGACTTCGCCTCTGAATATTTTACTTCAAAGGCAGCGCTGGTCTTGTTTCCTTCCTGATCGACACAAGTGAGTATATGTTTGCCTGGTGCTAATACTTGTGGAAGTGTATGTTTCCCGATAGTCTGACCGATGAATTGGTTATCCAGATGCCAGTAAATAATTGCACCGGGATTTCGGTGGGCTGCTTTTAAGATAACCGGATTCAGATCGCCGGACGCAGCGCGAGGGATGAATATTTTTGAGATATTATTTGGATAGAGTAGTGAAATAGGATTGTCCGCTGATTCAGTATTACAGTCGGGTAAGAAAGGCGGCATGTGCTTATATGCGGGGTGCTTTTGTTCATAATAATACTGTTGTGACGGTGGAAGTACAAAATAGGCTTCCTGCCTCATCGCATACGGATCATAACAATTGGCGTTTACCCTGTATTTTTTTTCAGCATCCAGATTTATTAGCCTGTCATAAGTACAAATCGGTAGATTGTCCAGATTTTTGACTGTCCAGAAGGTGTCAGTCTTACAGGCTTCATTGGGCTGGTATCCACTCTGTACACAAAGTCTATGTCGGGCCAACGCATCATAAGGAGTATCAAACCAACGGCCTTGTGGCAACGTCTGAAATACGTCAAACATCAATGGTGCTGCGGTCTCCAGACCGATGACGCCGGGCCTGCCTTCGCCATCTGCATTGCCTATCCATACACCTACGATATAATCGCGATTCAGCCCTATACACCAGGCATCCCGGAAACCGATGCTCGTACCGGTCTTCCAGGCTATGTCGCCATTCTCACCCCATTCCTGCCATCGGCTGTAATTCTGCGGGCGGGTATGATTGGACAGTGCTTCAAGAGTGCTCCAGATTGCGCCGGAATTCAACCGAGTCGGCGTGAAAG
>CAZGKN010000002.1:77302-81543 GCA_964525915.1 uncultured Saprospiraceae bacterium
TGCCCGGTATTGTAGTGTTGCAATATCCTGCCACTGGAGGCAAAAGCACCGCAGATATCCCACAGTGTGACTTCACCACCACCGATGATGAGCGAGAGTCCATAATAATCAGCCGTGTTTCTCAAAGTGCCTAAACCCAGTTGCCTTAATTGCTTCAGAAACCGGGCGATGTTATATTCTCTGAGTAAAAGCACAAAGGGCACATTGAGCGATTGTTGCAAAGCCTCTCTCAATGAGACAGAGCCTTCAAATTCATAGTTGAAATTATCGGGCCTGAATCCATTGATATTAACTGGAATATCGGGTAGGAGTGATCTGATGTTTACCATTCCATCCTGAATAGCGAGCATACTGAGAAAGGGCTTGAGCAGGCTTCCGGAGCTACGCTCCGCCTGGATTATATCCACTTGCTCACTGTTTTGTGATCCGGTATGAGGTATATTTCCCACATAAGCCAGCACTTCACCTGTCTGCACTTTTGCTACCAGTATTGCGGCATTGTGTACCTGATTCGCTTTGAGGTCTATACCCTTCCGTTGGAGCAATTCACTGAGTGAACGCTGGAGATCACCGTCTATAGTAGTGGTGACATAGGTGTTTGACTGATTTCTGAGCAGTTTCTGCATCGATGTCAATAAGTGGGGTGCATCATGAGGCATAGCCTTAGGCTCACCGGGCAATGCCTCCGCCTGATATAAGGGCAAATCTTCAGCCGGGAATAAATTTTTTCCCGCCAGTGTCACCAGTAATCTGTCCCGCTTTTTTTTTAATAAATTCCGGTTGCGTCCCAGATGTATCAGTGCCGGATCATTGGGCAATACGGCCAGTAATGCCGCTTCTGCCCAGGTCAACTCTTTATTATGTTTGCCAAAATACCGCCAGAGTGCAGCTTCATATCCGACGGTATTTCCACCAAAGGGCGCATGGGTCGCATACAGTCGAAATATATCTTGCTTAGAATGAAATGCATCTACCCATAGTGCGAACAACATCTCTGAAAATTTATCGAAGAAATTTGTTGATTTATGTTTGCGGTACAAGCTAACCACCTGCATAGTGAGTGTCGAACCACCGGATACCGTATGGCCGGCTTTGAGATTACTGATGAAGGCTCTCCCAACCGCTAAGAAATCTACTCCGGGGTGTGTATAGAACCGGCGATCTTCGAATGTCATTACGGCAGCCCAATATTTCGGGGAGATAAACAGGTCTTTTTTGTTCGAGGGGAACCGCCACTGACCATCGGCAGCAATCCGGGCATCCAGTAAATCCCCGTTCTTATCTTCGATGATCGACGAATATTGGTCATGAAATAAGGGCTGGTGCACCGACCAATACGCAAATCCAATGCTGAGCAGGCAAAATAAAACAAGGAATAAAAGTAACTTAAAATTAAACTTCATCACCCCGGCTATTGTCAGGGTTTGTATTTGGATTTCATGAAAATACCTTTCGCATTGGTGTTTTGCAGAAACTTTGTCAAATCTTCCTCAGGATATCGCTCCAGATAGGACTGAACAATTTTAAATCCCGTATATGCAGCTACTCTGCCGGGTGCATCCGGCGGCATGCCGGGTACATTTGGGCTCGGATTGACATATTTGCCAATTTTGCGCAAATTCGTTTCATAAACTAAATTTTCTTTGATGAAATACGCCCAGATTTCTTTTTCGTCAGAGCGACAAAAATCCAATTGCTTTTTAGAATAATCATAGACGAGTGTATCCATTTCCGCAGGTATGATCTGATACATCAACCAGGCTTCTTTTCCTTCCCGGATCATATAACCCAACAGATCTTTGGGGTCTTGCTGGGGCAGGATATTAAACCGGATATAGGATTTGAGCAAGTTTGTAGCCATGTTGTCCTTATTCATGGTGCGCTGGATATACATCGGCCATTTCTGTGGATCGTAATAATAGTGACCGGAACCCAGATACATTTCCGGACTTAGGAGCAGGCTTGTGTCACTGATGACTGCAGCGCCAGCCATGAATCCGGTGATCGCGGTATATACCTGAGGCGTTTTATGTCCAGGGAGTAGTTTTTGCAACCGGGCAAATGCATTGGAGAAAAGGCTTTCCTGTGCTGACAAATCTCCCAACTGATGTCCGATGGTATCGCGTAGCGCCCGGATCACAGATGAAGTGTCATAACTATGAAATATATTGACCCAGTTTGTGTCCGGATTTCCCGGGTCTTTGATGATTTGAGTAAAGTAAATGCGACTGAATTCAGGATATAATGCCTTTAGTTTTTGGATAGAATTTCCCGGATTGCCGGAATCTATATGGCTGAGGAGATCATCATACCGGATCCATTTATCCACCTTCGCAGCTTTTATATCCATTAGTGGCTTGTATTCTGCTTTCTTTTTACAAGCGATTAAAGCCACTAAGGCAATAAGGATAAGTATTTTATATTTTTTTATATGCATTGCAGTTTATTGTCTTATTATTTCTGATTATGAACAAACGCTACAAATCATTAAATTTGATATTATGACAATTAATAATATCTTTGGTTTGTGAATTAAATTTTGTTACCCTTTTATTTTTGTTGCGTATAAATCTATAGAGTAAAAGTATAAAAATATGAAGAAGTTTGTAATCCCTGTGTTGATTCTGGTTTTTGGTTGTATTCAGCATAATGCACAAGCACAGAGTGGCAGTGTGGATGATTCCAAGTTGCGATTTGGTTTGCAGGTGAGCCCGGTAGTTAGTTGGCTCAGTTCAGATGAATCCGAAGTCAAGGGCGGTGGTGTCAATGTCGGCTTGAAGCTTGGTGCGCTGGGGGAGTATAATTTTGCGAAGAATTATTCGATTGCCGTTGGGATAGGATTTGGTTTTAGTCATGGAGGAAAGTTACAGTTTCCCGGAGGTGGGAATCTATTGCCTAAGAGCGAATTGCCTGATGTGCCGGCACAGTATCGACGTAATCTTCCTGCAGATACTAAGATCGACTATCGGTTGACATTTATTGAGTTTCCTGTTTCGCTTAAGTTGCGTACCCGTGAGTTTGGCTATGTCAAATACTATGCCGAGATTCCGATCATCAATCTGAGTGCGATCACTCAGGCAAAAGCCAATATCGATGCAGCAAATCTCGATGTAAATAAACAAAAGATCAAAAGTGATATCAAGGTGCTGAATGCCCAGTGGGGCATTGGACTGGGAATGGAGTACAATCTGAGTCAGGATTTCTCTATGGTTTTTGGTGTGTATTATACACAGGGTTTCTTTGATCTGACGAAGAAATATGCTAACATTGATGACAAGGCAGTCGATCACGTCATCACTTTCAGGATAGGCGCTTTGTTTTAGACTTTCGTTTTGGGCGTCACCCGACCTTCATTCTATCCGGTCAGGTCGGGCTATATGCTTTACTTCGCTACTCTGTAGCTCGTGCACGCTACTATCCCTGACGCATTTTGTACTGTTTCGCAGTATTTGACTATTCAACTGAATAATCAATAAAAATGCAATTAAATATTTATCCATACAATTATTAATCCTTGAAATTAGCAGCAGGAAATAAAAAAACCTGTGTATTAGTTCTTCACCAGCCGTAGTGTTGATTTTTTATCCCTGGTAATCAAGGTTATGAAATATATACCCGACGGGGAATCCAAATGCAAGCTAATTATCGACGTGTTTTCGTAATAATATCTTTTTATTTCTTTGCCAAATATATCTGATATAATTACAGTACAGGCTTTAATCCTTTCACCTGGATCGATTGTAATTAAATCTGTCACAGGATTGGGATAGATCAGGATATTTTTTGTATATATATTATTTGCATTACTAACCGTGGTTATGGCATAGCAGGATGAAGTATCAGTACAACCGTTTTGAGTTACTACTACTGCATAGTTTCCATTCTTTTTAGCAGTATATGATTGATTGGTCTCACCTGTAATTGGTTTATTGTTATCATCACAATCCAACCATTGATAACTTGCATTAGCAGCATTGCTGGTCAGTATTGTGCCTGCTTTTCCGACGCTGATATCCACCGTATTGATGGTCAGATGGAGTGTGACTATCGAATCACATCCCGCATGATTAACCAGAAGATAGGTTGCTGTATCATTGGAAGCCGTATAGGTCTTACCATCTATCCAGGTATAGTTATTACAGGCTGAGACTACATCTGTTCCGGTAGAGTTCACACATTGGCTCAACGTTTGGGTAAAAATATCGTAATCTCCATTTGAAGTCAAATTAAATGATCCAAAC
>CAZGKN010000003.1:0-7638 GCA_964525915.1 uncultured Saprospiraceae bacterium
TACATTTGGATTAATAATTATTTTCCGAAGTATTGAGTTAAATACTTATAAAATAATGTCATAAATGTTAATGCGCCATTTCTTTGGCAGTAACTAATTTAATATCCTTATTTTAGCGGATATTATAATCTCATTTTATAAATTTTTACGCTATGACAAACATCAAACAACTACTGTTTACTTGCTTCGTACTGGGATGTATCTCACTTCAGGCACAGACACAGAAAGGAGCTGATTTTTTAGGGCAAAAGCCCAGGGAACAATTAGGATTTGCGATTAGCATGGCTGACGCTGATAACATCATAATCAGTTCACCCTATAAAAGTAATCAGGATAACGAAATACGAGGCACTACACAGGTCTGGCAGTGGGATGGTACACAATGGGCACCCAGAGGTTCACAATTCAAGGGTATAAATCTGGGTGATAAACCGGGTGTAACTGTCTTTATGCCGACAGTCAACACCGTGGGTATTGGTGAAGCCTATTTTAAGGATAATCCCATAGGTCGTTTCCGGGTTTTTGACTGGAACGGTGAGGATTGGGCACAGCGTGGTGAGGAAATTGGCGGCATAGAAGGAGAGGTTTTCAGTAGCATAAGTGCGAGTATGCCTGATGCAAATACTGTTGCGTTTGCCATGAACAGGACGCAGGAAAACGAGAGTGAATATTATACCCGGATAGTAATCTGGGATGGCAGCCAATGGGTACAAAAAGGATCAGACATTAAGTGTGATTTGTTCGAATCTTATCCCTTTGCTAATTCAGTTTATATGCCGGATGCAAATACTATAGCCATGAAAACTCGTGCTTTGCTTTATCCGAATACTTCCGGTCAAATCTCATCGATTATCACGGTATATCAATGGAATGGTGTCGATTGGGTTAAGAAAGGCGGGATTATTAAAGGCGAAAGCTTATCCGACGAACTTTGCAGCACGATTAGTATGCCGGATGCGAATACCTTAGCTATTGGCTCTCCTTACATTTACAAAGACTATAGCTATACCACCGGTAATGTCAGGGTATTTAACTGGGATGGCAGCCAATGGGTACAGAAAGGACAGAATGTAGCCTGTGAGCCACTGAAAATTGAAGGTGAGTTTACCTATACTATGCCCGATGTAAACACTCTGGTGATTTGTTCACCTGCGCAAACCAGTGAAGGAAAGAGTGTAGGCATACTGCGTACGTACAGCTGGGATGGCAGCCAATGGGTACAGAAAGGACAAGATTGGATGACCTCGTTAGCTTTCGGAATTTTTACCAGTATTTATAGTCCCGATCCTCAGACCATAGCTATCGGCATGCCGAAATATAATGAAAGCGGACTCGTACGTGTGTATGATCTGACCGCACTTGCCAATAAGCCCGAAGTATTGAATACTCTTAATTTGCAAACATATCCTAATCCTGCCTCCGGAGAGTTAAACCTGAAATGGGATCTGCCCTATAGTGAGACCATAGTCACGGTTAGCAATCTGTCCGGTAAGGAAATTCTTAGGCAACCTGTCTATTACCAAACTGGCACTTCGATCTATCTGAACACAAGCCCGGGTCTATACCTGGTAAAGGTGATTACATCCACAGGAGCAGTCGCTACACATAAGATCCTGAAGGAATAATTCGAAACTACTTTCTAAGGGGCTATTTTTTCTAACAATAAAAATTAATCAAATGATTAAAATATTTGTTTAATTCCGAAAAGCCATTTATCTTTGTCTCATCATTATGGCGATGCAGGAGAAAATACCAACTAAAGATGTGACCACTGAAGAGAAAATCATTCAGGCAGCCCGGGTATTATTTACCAATAAGGGGTATGCAGCCACACGTACACGCGATATTGCCGAAGCTGCAGGCATCAATCTTGCACTGCTCAATTATTACTATCGAAGCAAGGAAAAACTCTTTCATATCGTAATGTCAGAGAACCTGGCGCAGTTATTCAGTGTTATTTTTCCCATTGTCAATAACCACAGTCTGAGTCTGGAGGAGAAAATCAGCCTGTTGATAGAAAATTACATTGATTTACTGCTCCGATATCCGGAGCTCCCCATGTTTGTTTTCCATGAGATAAAGTCCAGACCTGAATTTTTCAAAAATCAACTCCAGGTGAAAGCAATTTTGCAACAGTCATCTTTAGTAAAGCAAATGCGGGCGCACAATCCGGACATTGAACCGGTACAGTTTATCGTTTCTCTGCTCGGTATGACGATATTTCCTTTTGTGGCAAAACAAATATTATTTCAGGATGCAGAACAATTCCGTGTCATGATGGAAGAAAGAAAAAAGCTCGTGCCACAGTGGGCTATGGCAATATTAGGAAACTAAAAAATTTAACCCAACATTAATCAAATGATTAAATCAAAAAGTAAAATGAAAAGCAGAAATTATATATGCATCTCCCTATTCTTTTGCTCCAGTTTGATGAGACTTGGTTACTTACAGGCACAGGATACGCTACAGACGATTACGCTGGATGAATGCTACCAATTAGCTGAACAAAACTATCCTTTAGTTCGCCAATATGATCTGAACCAAAAATCAGCCGAATATTCCCTTTCCAATGCTAAAAAAGGGCGTTTACCGCAATTGCAGATTGCCGGACAGGCGAGCTATCAATCCGATGTGACACAAATACCCATTTCTCTACCTCAATTGAACATTCCTACACTCAATAAAGATCAGTACAGGCTGTACGCTGAAATATCACAGTCGCTCACCGACATCTGGACCCGGCAAACACCGGATCTGATGATTAATGCAAATACGGCTATCGAAAACCAAAAAACAAAAGTCAATCTTTATCAGGTCAGAGCGCGTCTGGATCAATTATATTTTGGGATTCTGCTCATCGATGCACAACTCGCCCAGGTAAGAATTCTGACAAAAGATATCCATTCAGGCATAGCCAAAGACAGTGTAGCCATCGCCAACGGAGTAGCACTTAAGAGCAGTGCTGACGAGTTGCAGGCAGCCTTGCTCAGTGCCCGGCAACAGGAAATAACACTAACTTCTATTCGCAGTGGATATACTGAAATGTTGTCCTACTTTATCGGTAAGCCTGTAGGTAATAAAACAATGCTGAAAACACCCGAAATTATCCCACCCGGGATGGAAAACCACCGACCTGAACTTAAACTATTTGCCTTACAGGAAAATGCCCTGGAAGTTCAGCGTCGTCTGATTCACGACAAAAATCTGCCCCGTATCAGTTTATTTCTCCAGGGCGGCATCGGCAAACCCGGTTTAAATATGCTGGATGATGACCTGAGTCCTTATTACATCGGTGGCTTACGCTTACAATGGAATCTGTCCAATCTGTACACACGCAAAAACGAAAATCAACAATTAAATCTTAATAAACAACAAATCGCTGTTCAACAGGACGTATTCTTATTTAATACCAATCTTCAACTCCGGCAGCAAAACCAAGAAATAGTGAAGTTCGATGAACTAATCAGTACAGACCTGAAGATCATCGATCTGAGGGAAAAGATACGATTGACGGCACAGCATCAACTGGAAAACGGCACGACTACCAGCCATGACTACCTCAGCTATGTCTATGACATCGACAAATCAAGACAAGATCTTGCACTGCATCAACTACAAAAATTGATAGCGCTGTACAAAATAAAGAACACTTTGGGCAACTAATCCAATAATTAATGATAAAATAAATTATAATGAAAAATAATTCTTTATTATTTCAATCAAATAAATCAGGCACTTGCCTTTATTTACTGCTGATTGCCCTTTTGCTTTTTGGCATTTCATGCAAAAAAGAAGTTCCCACTTATGATGCCACGGGCGCTTTTGAGGCAGAAGATGTGATTATCTCGGCTCAGGGGCAGGGGGAGATTCTCGGGCTCAATATCGAGGAAGGCGCTACACTGAATGCCGGCCAGGTGGTCGGGTACATCGATAGTACGCAGCTCGTATTAAAAAAACAACAACTGGAAGCACAAATTGCCGCCTTATTGGGTAAGAAGCCCAATGTCCCGGTGCAGTTATCCGCGCTGGAAGCGCAACTTGAATCTGCCGAACATGAAAGAAGCCGGATCCAAAAAATGGTGCAAGGTGATGCAGCGACTCCGAAGCAACTGGATGACATCAATGCTCAGATTAAGGTGATACAAAAGCAGATCAATGCCCAGCGCACTTCACTGAACACGACCAATAGCAGTATCAGCAAAGAAGCAACTCCGCTTAGAATACAGATTGAACAGATCGAGGACCAGCTAGCCAAATGCCGGATCATCAATCCCCTGAAGGGTACGGTACTGACCAAATATGCTATGGCTTATGAGATCGCAAGCCCGGGCAAACCATTGTACCAGATCGCAGACCTTTCGTCCATGATTCTCAGGGTGTATATCTCCGGAAATCAACTGTCCCAAATCAAACTCAATCAGAATGTAACCGTCAAATCAGATGATGGGAAAGGGGGCTTTTATAAGGATCAGGGAACAGTTACCTGGATAAACGACAAAGCGGAATTCACACCCAAGACAATCCAAACCAAAGATGAAAGAGCTAATCTGGTCTATGCAGTCAAAATAAAAGTCAAAAATGATGGCAGATATAAAATTGGTATGTACGGCGAGATACAACTATAAGCTACAGTGAAAATGAATGGTATAATACTGGAAAATATCTCTAAAACATACGAAAAAGGGACAGTTCTCGCTGTCGATAAAGTTTCGTTTGATGTGCGTCCGGGTGAATTGTTTGGTTTGATCGGGCCTGACGGTGCAGGTAAAACGAGCATATTTCGCATTTTGGTTACTTTATTATTGCCTGATAGTGGTACAGCCACAGTTTGCGGACAGGATGTCGTAAAAAATTTCAAAATATTACGCAGTAAAATCGGTTATATGCCAGGTAGATTCTCCTTGTACCAGGATCTGACAGTAGAAGAAAACCTCAGATTTTTCGCTACCGTATTTAAAACCAGTATTGCGGCCAATTATGATCTGATCAAAGAAATCTATGTACAACTTGAACCCTTTAAAGACCGAAGAGCCGGGAAGTTATCCGGTGGCATGAAGCAGAAGCTGGCACTTTGCTGCGCACTTATCCACCGACCGGAAGTATTGTTTCTCGACGAGCCTACTACGGGTGTGGATGTGGTGTCCAGACGCGAGTTTTGGGAGATGCTCGGTCGCCTGAAGCAGGAAGGCATTACCATCCTCGTATCCACGCCTTACATGGATGAAGCGACACAGTGTGAACGCATCGCGCTAATACAGTCTGGTAGCCTGATGTCGATAGATACGCCCGGACAGATCATTGATCAGTTTCCAGAGCCATTATTCGCTATCAAGGGAGATAATATGGGTGCCTTACTGGTTGATTTAAAAAAATCGCCTTTATTATCCGGGTGCAATGCATTTGGTGATTATCATCATATCACTTTTAAAGGGGACAGCGCCAGTCAGAAAGCACATTTACTGCAGCAATTAAGTATAAATCACCATCAGGACGTTGAATTAAAACAAATCCAACCTACGATCGAGGATTGTTTTATCCGATTAATGGAACAAACGAAGGCAAATGTCTGAAACAAACGGAAAAACAGTAGTAATCAGCGCCACGGATCTGACAAAACGTTTCGGTGATTTTATCGCAGTAAATGCTATTACTTTCGAAGTCCATGCAGGTGAGATTTTCGGTTTTCTGGGAGCCAATGGTGCCGGCAAGACTACAGCTATGCGGATGCTCTGCGGACTGTCCCGGCCCAGTGCGGGCAGAGCAACTATCGCCGGATATGATGTATATACGCAGACTGAGAAGATCAAAAAAAACATCGGCTACATGAGTCAGCGCTTCTCACTCTATGAAGACCTGACCGTATCAGAGAATATTCGTTTTTTCGGCGGGATTTATGGGCTGAGTGATAAATTACTGAAAGAAAAACAACAGGCGCTATTAGAAACACTGGGCATGCAGGAAATGGCCACTAAACTTGTAGGTTCACTTCCGCTGGGTTGGAAACAAAAACTGGCATTTTCTGTAGCGATCATACACGAGCCTGAGATCGTCTTTCTCGATGAACCCACCGGCGGTGTCGATCCAATGACGCGCCGTCAATTCTGGAGTATGATTTATGATGCGGCTGCACGCGGGATTACGGTTTTCGTGACTACTCACTATATGGATGAAGCCGAATACTGTGACCGGATATCAATGATGGTGGATGGCGAGATCAAAGCACTGGACTCACCGGCTATGCTCAAAAAAGAATATGGCGTGGAGTCCATGGATGAAGTATTCTATCTGTTGGCGCGTGGAGCAAAAAGAAATGATGGCTGAAAAGGATAATTGATAAGTGTATGTTACAATTTCTGGCATTTGTTAAAAAAGAATTTTATCATGTTTTTCGGGACAAGAAGACCTTGTTGATGCTCTTTGGAGTACCGGTCATGCAAATCATACTTTTTGGTTTCGCACTGACTAATGAAATAAAAAACTCGGGCATGCTCATCTGTGATCAGGCGCGGGATGTAGCTTCGGAGAGAATTATTAGTTCATTTCGTGCCAGCAAACAGTTTGAGATAAAAGTATTCACTGATGATCCGGGGACAATAGAATCAGCATTCAGACGAGGTAATATTTCCATCGCGCTGATATTTCCGCCACATTTCGCAGATGATCTGGCGCACCAGAAAAAAGGACAGATACGCATAATCGCTGATGCTTCAGATCCCAACACTGCGACTACACTTACCGGGTATGCCTCGCGCATCATCGGTGAATATCAGGCCAGTCTGATGGGCTTGAATACTTTACCCTATCAGATCAACACTGAAATCCGGATGTATTATAATCCTGAGCTCAATTCAACTGTCAATTTCGTCCCTGGTGTAATGGCGCTCATACTGTTGTTGATTTGTGTCATGATGACCTCTGTGTCCATAGTCAGAGAGAAAGAGACCGGCACGATGGAAGTATTATTAGTCTCACCCTTCAATCCTTTCCTGGTTATTATATCGAAAGCTATTCCATATTTGGCGCTATCACTGGTCAATCTCACCATTATCTTATTACTAAGCGTGTATGTACTGCAGATGCCTGTAAATGGTAGTCTGCTATTGTTGTATGCTGTCAGTACATTGTTCATCATCACGGCATTATCATTGGGACTCTTGATATCAAACAGTACTGATTCACAGCAGGCGGCTATGCTGATCGCGCTGATGGGCATGATGGTCCCTACGATCTTGTTTACCGGATTTATGTTTCCCCTTGAAAATATGCCTTATGCACTCCAACTAATAGCCAATATCATACCCTCGAAATGGTATTATATCATAGTAAAGGCAATCATGGTCAAAGGGCTGGGTATATCGGCTATCTGGCGGGAAGTGATGGTGTTGGCCGGCATGACTGTATTGCTTTTATTGATAAATTATAAAAAATTCAAAATCCGCCTGGCATGAGATCATTGAAGTTTTTACTGCAAAAGGAATTCAGGCAGATATTTCGTAATCGGAGTATTCTGATGCTGATTTTTGTCATGCCGGTTGTGCAATTACTGATACTGCCGCTGGCAGCGGATTATGAGATTAAAAATATCAATATCAGCATTGTGGACCACGATAATTCTGAGTATTCTCAAAGGCTGATAGA
>CAZGKN010000003.1:7648-62987 GCA_964525915.1 uncultured Saprospiraceae bacterium
TTACAGGCTTCTTCATAGCCATAGCTTCAAGTACAGCCATAGGTAGGCCTTCTCTTACTGATGGCAAGATAAAGCAGTCAAAAACATTCATATAATCATAAACATTTTTCTGATATCCTGCAAATATGACTCTGTCTTCTATGTTAAACTGCTTAACTAGATTTTCAAGGTGTTCTCTTTCTTCTCCATCACCAACAATTAGAAGCACTGAATCTGCATTCAGGCAGGCATTTCGCGAACTAGAACAAGATAAATCAGATCTGATTCTTGAAATTCCTGAAGGCTTTGCACGAAATCTGGTCCGTGAAAATAAGCAGACATTATTCATCGGAGTCAATGCAATCAATGGTGTAAAGGCAAATCTGGGTGGTGTGTATCTTAGTCAGATTATCGGCTCATTTAATTATAATATCCGGGCCGAATGGATTCTGCAGCCCCGGCTAAATCCACTTCCGGTCATCGAAATAAGTTCGGCAAACTGGTTTAATCCCAGCCTGAATTACAGAACCTTTATGGTGCCGGGAATCCTGGCACTTCTGGTGACGATGGTCGGTTCTTTTATGTGTTCGCTCAACATAGTCAAGGAAAAGGAAATAGGTACTATGGAGCAGGTCAATGTCACCCCTATCAAAAAATACCAGTTTATTCTGGGTAAATTAATACCCTTTTGGATTATTGGCATTTTTGTTTTTTCGGTAGGTTTGTTTGGCATAGCCTGGCTAGTGTATGGCATCGTGCCTGTTGGCAACCTTTGGTTGCTGTATGGTTATTTGTTGGTCTATCTGATGGCGGTATTAGGGTTGGGACTGTTAATCTCTACTTATGCTGATACGCAGCAACAAGCCATGTCTATCACTTTCTTTGTGATGATGATTTTCATCCTCATGAGCGGCTTATTTACACCCATAGACGGAATGCCGGGCTGGGCTTATGTAATCAGCCAGATGAGCCCGATTACTTACTTTATCGAAGTATTGCGTATGGTCGTATTGAAAGGAAGTACATTCAATGATATTACGCATCAGTTCATAGTCACTGCCGGCTTTGCCATACTTTTTAATAGCTGGGCCATTTTTAATTATAAGAAGACGAATTAATGGGTATTATGATTGATTATTGAACATCCACCCCCAAAACCTTACTTTTGCAGCAAAAAAACATGCTTTGTATCTATCATCAATCGACAGATCCTTACTTCAATATCGCCACTGATGAATATATCTTCAGGCATATCCGGGAAGATTGTTTCATGCTCTGGCGCAATGATAATGCAATCATCGTAGGCAAACACCAGAACACACTGGCAGAAATCAATATCGATTATGTCCGTGAACATAACATTCATGTAGTACGCCGCCTCTCCGGTGGTGGCGCCGTGTATCACGATCTGGGAAATCTCAATTTCTCATTTACGAAAACAGGTTCCAGTTCATCTTTATCCGACTTCCGTGAATTTACACGACCCATCGTGGAAGTGCTGAATCAACTGGGGGTACCGGCGACATTCGAAGGACGCAATGACCTGATGATCGATGGCAAAAAAATCTCCGGAAATGCGGAGCACATTTACAAAAATAAAATATTACATCACGGAACATTGCTCTTTGCTTCTACCATGAAAAATGTCAGTGAAGCACTCCGGATAAATCCACTAAAATATCAGGATAAAGCAGTAAAATCTATTCCAAAACGTGTCACCAATATCTCTGAATACCTACCACAGCCCTTGTCGATCGATGAGTTCACAAAAAAGATAATGGATCATATCATTGCTACCCACGATGACTGTCAGTTATATACTTTTACGCCGGAAGATATCCGGGCAATAGAAAAAATCCGGGATGAGAAATATGCGACTGAAGAATGGAATTACGGCCACTCCCCTGCTTATAGCTTCCAGAACACGATCCGTACTGAAGGTGGCACCATAGAAATGAACCTGGATATCGATCAGGGCATCATTCGCAAAGCCAAGATATACGGCGATTTCTTCAATGTAAAAGATATCGCAGAAATAGAACAGGCCCTGGAGGGTGTCAAACATACAGAAAAAGCGCTGCGTGATGTATTACGCCGCTATGAAATACCGCAATATTTTATGGGCATGACTGCGGATGACTTGATCCGGGTGTTGTTTTAATGAGATGTCATAAAGAAATAGGAGAAAGTATAATTTATTGCTATACTCCGGTTTTTTAAATAATGCAGACATATTAGACTCCCAACACTGTCATTAATGAATTTTATTTTACCACAAGCGTAGGCATGAGCCTACGCTTATGACAAATCAATTAAATGGTCAAATCCACTTATTTTCAGTATAGTTTATTTTTTTGCTTCCTTTTTAAATATATTGCCAATACCCCTGCCGATACGTTGTATCGTTTCGTATCCTTTGTTCAATGGCTCGGCAGACACATCTTCATAACCATCGAGGATATAATTATGACTAAACTGTTGTGGATAGATAATAATCCGACTATTCGTAGCCAGATATTTCTCCATCTTAAAGGGTAAGCCTTCCAGTATGCTTCTGTAGGAAGTAGATCCTTTCCGGGCTGAAACCAACACAAATAAATCATCCGGATTTACATCCCGGGAAATGATCATAAAATCGTCCCAGTCTGAGAAATGTGTAAAGGTAAATGAAGCGGTTAATTTAGCGGCAGCAAATACTTTTCTGATGTATGAATCAGTACGCTCATTACACAAGAACTGTATTGGAATACTCAGCTCCTGTGCCAGCAGTGCTATTTTCATCACCCAGTGATTAAAACCATTTTCATGTTCGCCCAACGGTGGCACAGCAACTTTGATGCGCTTATGCAGCACCAGTGGTTTGTCTAAATAACAGATAAATGTTGTCTTATCGGTTTTATCCACCACATTATCCATATTCTCACCGATCAGCTTCTCGATTAAACCCCGGCGCTGGGGCCAACCCATTACTATGATATCAGCCATTATCTCTCGTGAGATACGGGCGATACCGTTGGCTACATTCACATCAATCGTAGTGAGGCTTTTTACCTTCACCTCCGCTGCAGACGCTTCCTTTATCAGTTCATCCAGCTTGCTTTTGGCTTTTAATATATTTATTTCGGCTTCATCATTATTTGATACTACTGTCAGTATGGAAATGGGATGGATTGATTTTTTATCTCTTATCAGAAAAGATAGTTCAAGCAGTTTTTCAATATTGCTAATATTCATTACCGGCATTAAAATCTGTTCATTATTCGCACCGCTGGTTTTAAAAAGTGTTTCGGTGTCTCTTTCTGATTCCTGGATTAATTTCTTTGCAGACAGTTCAGTTGCAAATGATGAAATCAGGCAAGTTATTAATATCAGAATAATCGTACCATTCAATATATTGTCATCCAGCACGCCAGCCTTATATCCTACCAGTATTACCGCCAGTGTAGCTGCTGCATGTGAACTGCTCAGGCCGAAAATTAACTGTCGCTGTGCCTTTGAATACTTAAAGGTAATCTGCGTAAAAAACGCAGCCAGCCATTTACCTGCGATCGCCACCAGTGAAAGTGTACCTGCGATAATTAATGCCATCGGACCCTGCGCGATTACACTTAAATCAACCAACATACCGACACTAATCAGAAAGAAGGGTATAAAAAGCGAGTTGCCGATGAATGCAATTCGGTTCATTAATGTAGACGAATGTGGGATTAGTTTATTCAGCGCCAATCCGGCTGCAAAAGCCCCTATAATCGGTTCGACACCTGCCAGTTCTGCTAGAAATGCGGCCAAAAAGACCATCGATAATACGAAAATATAATGCTCTTGTTTCTCACTCTCCATCTTCCTGAAAAACCACTTGGCTATTCGTGGGATCACCAAGAACATGATCAGCGAAAAGAGGATCATTGATATAATCAGTCTGAACCAAAATGCCTGGTCCAGTGTGCCCTGGCTATTCCCGATAATAACCGCCAGAATAATAAGTACAGCAGTGTCTGTAAGGATAGTTCCTCCTACTGTAATCGCCACTGCCTGATTCTTTGCTACGCCAAATTTACTGGCTATAGGATAAGATACGATGGTGTGCGTCGCAAACATACTGGCAGTAAGCAGGCTTGCATTAAAGTCATATCCCAGCAGATAATAAACTACTGGAAAGCCTAGTGCCAGCGGTATTATGAAGGTGTAAATACCAAAAACCACACTTTTATTGCGATTTGATTTGAACTCATTCATATCCAGTTCTATACCGGCGATAAACATGATATAGAGCAGTCCAATGGTGGAAAATAAATTGATAGCAGAGTTTCTCTCGAGAACATTAAAACCATGTGGGCCGATGATCACTCCGGCGATGATCAGTCCGATAATCCCCGGGATATTGAGTCTCCGCAATAATATAGGTGCTAAAAGTATGATAAACAGAATGAGTGCAAATACCAGAACAGGGTTCTTCAGCGGTATTTCAAACTCGTGCATCAGGTGTGCAAAGAACTCTGTCATTTCACTATTTAATTGATTAAAGCCTTGATTTCCGGTGTTAAAGAATAGAATTAATTTCCGTGGAAATCAAACATTTCGCTGACCTAAAGATAGAAAATTTATTAAAAGAGAATCTTCTTATCTCCTTCTTTAGCCCTTTACGTTGACAATCCCTTAAGTTTAAAATCAGACTCTATCCTTTCCCAGACAACCCGAAACTCTTTTCGTGTACTGTCATTCAGCCAAATCAAAAAAATTGTGGTTCTTACCTTTTTAATGTACTACTCTTTTACGATTTTTCTTGTCTGTCTGCTACCATCTGCAAAGGTTACCCGGATTAAATAAATGCCTTTATTCAGGTCAGAGAGGTTGAGTGAGCTCGCTGTATTATTAACCAAATACCGGTTGACTCTTTGCCCTTTCGTATTTATTATTTCCACCGAAGCCATTTCTTTCATCGCATGAATCTCAAGTTGGTAATTTGCAGGATTAGGTGATAATACAAGTCCACTAGACACAGGTGACTCGTGATGCGTTGCTGCAGCACAGTCCAGCGCATCGATATATTGCCAGATAATATTGTTCATCAAATAAGGTACCGGGAGATCATCCGGCGCATCGCCCATCCTGACCCAAACTAAGCCCTGACTGCGTACGACATTAAGGGCCTGTCCATTCTTTCCTAATGCAGCAAACATATCCTTCGGTGCTGCCGGACTTATATCCCCGGGGAATACAAACTGTGATTTAGGCAACATGAATGATCCCTGGCCATTAAGCCACCAGAGATATCCATAAGAACGATTGAGCGTCTGAGATGAATGTGTCATCTGACTAACATATCCGGTATCTGTCAGTACCTGTGTTCCTGCCCAGTTTCCTTTATTGAGCATCAGCAAACCAAAACGTGCCATGCTACGGGCTGTGCTATAGAAAACATTGTTATAATCCTGTTTGATAAAAAGCCCGCTTATTCCCGTAGTCCGGGTAAGGTTTTTACTGATAAAACTATTCAGTGTCATTCCTGTTGCGTTTTCGATTACTGAATCCAATAAAGTATAGGGTGCATTATGGTATGCCCAGCGGGTACCCGGATCAGCCAGACAGATCAGACAACTGTCCAAGGTACACGTATAGTCCGGCACACCATCATCCAGGCCGGTAGTCATCGTGAGTTGATGTCGGATAGTAATCTTGTTTTCCTGTGCCGAATCACAGGAAGTCCAGCCGTGCCCTATATAATCAGATGTTTTGTCATTGATAGAAAGATAATGTTCCTGTTGGGCTATACCCACCAGACTGGCAGTAAGTGATTTTCCGGCAGAAGCCCAATACCAGGGAGAGGTCTGGCTATGGCCATTGAAATACTTCTCCAGGACTATCTTGCCATCTTTGAGTAATATGAATGCTTTTGTCTTGTGACTCTCCAGATAATTATACAAACTGTCAATGCCCGGTTGGCACCAATGCAGTGTCAATGGAGAAATAGTATCCCATTCAAGGCTATTGGTGGGCGGGAAATAATAATTCTGTCCAAACCCTTTGAATACAAAGAGCAGGAACACTACTGAAAACAGGAATTTATTCATCCGGATACCTTTTAAAATAATTAGACACTATTTCTCTATGAAGGTTTCATCTGAAAATATATTTTTCTAAATTTTGACTTTTTATCCTGTCATAATCCCTAAATACTTCAGTCCGTATTTTAATTTTTATGCATAAAATAAATAATAGTTACATTTATAGAATATCAATATTCAACCCTGTAGCGATGAAACTGTCATTAATGATCCTCTGGTTACTGTTACTCTGCTCATCTACTCTGAATGCTCAAACTTCAGCAGGGATTGATAGTCTGAAAATCGCTTTACAGAAAAGCAGGCGTGATACCGGACGGGTGCAGACACTAAGATACCTAAGTATCGCCTATGAATATACCTATCCGGATACGTCAATGATGTACGCAGAGCGCGCACTGGACCTCGCCCGTGAACTTGGGTTTACGCTGGGAGAATCCTATGCACTTAATGACATTGCCAGTATTCTGACCCTCACCGGAAACTACCCGAAAGCACTGGAAATGTATTTCAAATCCTTAGCCATCAGAGAAAAAATAAAAGATAAACAAGGTATAGCTGTCGTACTGGTAAATATCGGCTTGCTCTATCTGGAAATCAAAGAATATAAAACAGCGGTCTCGTATTTCTTAAAAGCAATGAAAATTGATAATTCACTTTCGCAGTCGGGAGGCTTGATGATTGATTACAATAACATCGGTGATGCTTATGAGCGTCTTACGATGTATGATTCGGCGCTGTATTATCAGCAATTAG
The DNA here is from genome assembly GCA_964525915.1 of uncultured Saprospiraceae bacterium. Classification (GTDB taxonomy): domain Bacteria; phylum Bacteroidota; class Bacteroidia; order Chitinophagales; family Saprospiraceae; genus Parvibacillus. The sequence continues at coordinate 14,446 of CAZGKN010000003.1, forward strand.
CACTGGAGAAATCCGTCCGGCTCAATGACCTGAACTACCGTGGCCCTATACTTACATCGCTGGGTGATGTATATAGAAAAATGGGCAATGCGTCTGATGCGCAGGCTTATTACAGAAAGGGTCTTTCCTTTGCCATCGCTGCTAAAGATTTACAAAACCTGAGCAAAACCTATCTGGGCTTAGCTTCCGTATTTCGGATTAAAAAGAGCACAGATTCCAGTATTTATTATGCTAAAAAATCCATTGCTGTAGCGCATACGAATTACCCGGCGGGCGTTTTGCAAGCCAGTAATTTATTGGCAGATGTATATCAATCCACCGGACAAAATGATAGCGCCATCAAATATCTGCGGCTGGCCTATCTTACAAATGATACTTTATTTAATCAGCAAAAAGTACGGCAAATCCAGTCTCTTGCTATGAATGAGCAGCTCCGACAACAGGAAATAGTTACTGAAAGAATTAAATTCCACAATAAAATCAGAACTTATTTTCTTATCGCAGCACTCTTTGTCTTTGGCCTGATTGCCTTTATACTATATCGCAATAATCGACAAAAACAGAAAACAAATACGCTTTTAAAAAATACACTTACTGATTTAAAAGCAACGCAAGCCCATCTCATTCAATCTGAAAAAATGGCATCTCTCGGCACGCTCACTGCCGGTATCGCCCATGAAATACAAAATCCACTCAATTTTGTAAATAATTTCTCAGAAATTAATCAGGAAATGATTGATGAAGCTGCCGGCGAAATGGGAAATGGCAATTATACTGAGGTAGTAAATTTATTGAATGATATAAAAGATAATTCAGAAAAAATCATTCACCACGGAAAGCGCGCTGATGCCATTGTAAAAGGGATGCTGCAACATTCCAGAACCAGCAGCGGCAAAAAAGAACCAATTGACATCAATGCCTTGTGTGATGAGTATTTAAGATTAAGTTATCATGGATTAAGAGCAAAAGACAAAAAATTTAATGCTGACTTCAAAACTAATTTTGATGAAACCCTCTCTAAAATAAATGTAGTGCCACAGGAGTTTGGCAGAGTGCTTTTGAATTTAATCAATAATGCTTTCTATGCAGTAAATGAAAGAAAAAATACCGCCGGAAATGAATACTTACCTACGGTTACAATAACAACTTCAGCGATTAAGCCCCCTTCAGGTGATTTAGGAGTCAAAATATCCATAAAAGACAACGGCAACGGCATTCCGGATTCAATAAAAGATAAAATCTTCCAACCCTTCTTTACTACCAAACCCACAGGAAGTGGTACAGGCCTTGGGTTGAGTTTGAGTTATGACATAGTGAAGGCACATGGAGGAGAGATAAGAGCAGAATCAAAAGTGGGCGAGGGAAGTGAGTTTGTGATTCAATTACCTTTTGTCTAACAGGAAGAGGCGTAGCCTCGGTCAATTTTGTAGCAACGGAATTTATTCCGTTGACAAAATAAAGAAGCTACACGAGTGCCGTAGGCACGACACATATTTCATAAACAAAAAAAATATGGCAAACTCATACCACCAAATTTATTTGCAAATGGTATTTGCGGTAAAATATAGGGCAGCAGTAATTGATAAATCATGGAGTAGCAAGTTGTATGCTGTGATTAGAAACCTTATCAATGAGACTAATTGTAAAACCATCATTGTAAACGGTGTGGAAGATCATGTACATTGTTTTATTGGATTAAAACCTGTTGTTTCAGAATCTGAATTAATGAAAATAGTAAAAGCCAAGTCATCTAAATATATTAATGATCATTCGCTCACATCCTCAAGATTTGAGTGGCAGGAAGGGTATGGTGTATTTTCCTACAGCCAATCCCAGGTTGATTCCGTCTTTAAAATCGAGTACGATGAACAATATATTTTCCATGAACTCATATAATAATGTTCCGTGCCTATGGCACTCATTATTTATCAGCTGTTCTTATCACCGGATTAAAATCCGGAGTTACAAGATGATTCGAGCCTACGGCTCTTTAAATAACGGCAACGACATTCCTGAAAAAATCAAAAACAAAATCTTTCAACCCTTTTTCACCACCAAACCCACAGGTAGCGACACAGGACTAGGGTTGAATTTGAGCTATGACATAGTAAAGGCACATGACGGGGAGATAAGCGTGGAGAGTAAGGAGGGTGAAGGCTCAGCATTTATTATTACATTACACTTTGTATGAATCATCTCAAACAGCATGATGTAACAATGAAATATCTTTTTTGTGTTTTATTTTTTTTATCCACTCCTGTTCTTCTCCTAGCACAGAATACGCCTTATACATTTCAGGATGCAACTAGAAGTGTAGAAGAAAGGGTTGACGATTTATTGCACCAACTTACCCTGAATGAAAAAATATCATTATTGGGTTACCAAAGCAAAGCCGTGACTCGTCTGGGTATTCCTGCCTACAACTGGTGGAATGAGGCATTGCATGGTGTGGCAAGAGCAGGCAAGGCAACCGTTTTTCCCCAGGCAATTGGCATGGCTGCAAGTTTTAATTCGGAATTGCTGCAAGAATGTGCCACTGTTATTTCTACTGAGGCAAGAGCTAAATATAATTTGAGTTCAAAAGCCGGTAAGCATTTGCAATATATGGGATTGACCTTTTGGTCGCCCAATATCAATATTTTCCGGGACCCGCGTTGGGGACGTGGACAGGAAACCTATGGTGAAGACCCGTTTCTCACGGCCACCATGGGAACTGCTTTTGTAAAAGGGATACAGGGCAATGATCCACTTCATTTGAAAGCTGCTGCCTGTGCCAAACATTTTGCCGTACACAGCGGACCCGAAAAAGACCGGCATCATTTTAATGCATTGGTGAGTGAAAAAGATTTAAGAGAAACCTATCTCTATGCTTTCAAAAAATTAACAGATGCTAATGTGGAAGCAGTGATGTGTGCCTACAACCGGGTGAATGGAGAACCTTGTTGCACAGGAAAAACATTATTGCAAAATATCTTGCGCAATGAATGGAATTTTAAAGGCCATGTGGTCACTGATTGCTGGGCCCTGCAGGATATTTACACTACGCACAAAACATTACCCGATGCGGTTGCGGTAGCTGCTGCAGCAATAAAAGCAGGAGTAAACCTGGACTGCAGCAATTTATTGCAGGATGATGTATTGAAGGCCGTACAACAAAAATTGGTAACTGAAAAAGAATTAGACAGTGCGCTGGCGCCTACATTACGAACGCAGGTTAAGCTCGGGTTTTTTAACAACGCTGTTTTGTCACCCTATAAAAATTATGGTGAAGACAGTATAAATAATACTTACCACAGAAAATGGGCAAGGAAAATGGCAGCAGAGAGTATGGTATTGCTGAAAAATAAAAACAACATCCTGCCCCTGGACAAAAATCATTACAAACAAATTATGATTGTGGGCCCGAATGCCGCATCCTTAGATGCGCTTTTGGGAAACTATCATGGGGTAAGTAATAATTCTGTAACATTTGTGGAAGGCATTACGGCTGCCGTTGATGCCGGGACAAGAATTGAATATGATATGGGTTGCGATTACCGTGACACATCAAGGTTTGGTGGGATATGGGCGGCATCCAATGCAGATATTACCATAGCTGTACTTGGCCTCACCCCTGTATATGAAGGTGAAGAAGGTGATGCATTTCTTTCAGAAAACGGGGCAGACAAAAAATCACTGAGCCTGCCTGCTGCACACATTGCTTATCTGAAAGCACTGAGAAAAGGAACAAAAACACCTATCGTTCTTGTTATCACTTCCGGCAGCGCTGTTGATGTAGCGGAAGTAGCGCCTTATGCAGATGCCGTAATCCTGGCATGGTATCCCGGCGAAGAAGGCGGGAATGCATTAGCCGATATTTTGTTTGGAAAAATTTCCCCTTCGGGGCATTTGCCCATTACATTTTATAATTCGTTGGAAGACTTGCCGGATTATAAAAATTATAGCATGGCAGGGAGAACCTACCGGTATTTCAAAGGCAAGGTTCAATACCCCTTTGGTTTTGGGATGAGCTATACCACATTTGAGTATGGCTGGGTAGCGAAACCTGTTGTAATGGAGGATAGTATTAAGCTTTCCGTTGAAATAACAAACACCGGGAATTATGATGGCAAAGAAGTGCCCCAGGTATATATAGCATTTCCCGATATTCCCGGAATGCCGATAAAAGAATTAAAAGCATTTAAAAAGTTGTCAATTAAGATGGGGGATAGTTCCATTGTTCATTTTTCAATTCCGATAAAAGAATTAAAAAAATGGAACCTGCAGGAACACAAATGGCAATTGTATAAGGGCACCTACACAATATTCGTTGGAAGTCATGCTAATGACAAAAGATTAATAACATCAGTGTCGATAAAATAAATTACTTGTTTATAGCGGAGGTTTAGTACTAAAAAAACATGCGATGAAAAAAACTGGCTTTATTATTTATTTTTTATTTATTTATTTATTTTCCCAGGCACAAAATCCCTTTGGTGAAAATATCTCCTGGCTCAGCGGTTATAATAAAGAAATAAGTGGTGAAAATATCCGGTATTTTTCTGCATTTCCCGATTATGTAAATGTCGCTTTACTTACCCGTGCTACTGATGGTAAAAAGTCCATAGAATGGGAAACAGCTTCGGTGCCGGTAAATTCAACATCAAAATATGTTTACTTCCGATGGGTAGCAGGACATTCCACCGGTACAAACAGTGGTGACCGAAATTTTGATTTTTATATTAATGATGAAAAAGCGCTGATCATCACCACGCATCAGGGGAATCGGGATTCAAGATGGAGTTTTGCTGCAGCGGACAGCACAAAGATGGTTTTTGTCCGATTAAGAACAGATGGTGCCAATGATGCACACGGTATTATTTATTTACGGGTTCCTGCTTCCAGAGTGACTCCGGGCAAACCCCTTCGCTTTAAATTAACCGGTGAAGCACAGCAGAGTAATGACTGGTTTATGACATTTAAATATGCTTTTGAGGAAAAAGCAGATATTAATGCAATGCCTTTTCTACTGAAGGATGACCGTCAACCGCTGTCTATAACTGTCCTGCATTTTGGCAAAAAAGAAAAATTAAATGTATTAATAAATAAAACCTCCCGATTTTCATTTGATCTGGATGAAGGAATGAATAATTTTGATGTCCCGGTTGATGCAGTTACAAAAAAAGACAGTGTATATGTCCTGGTGAAGTATGGCGATACGGTCTTACATGATGGGTTTATAAAAGTAAGCCCTGTAATACAAAGGGAACTCTATTTCATACCCCATTCACACACAGATATCGGCTATTCTCATTTGCAAACACAAGTGGAAAAAATTCACACTAAAAATATTTATGATGCACTGTACATGATTGAAAAAACAAAAAATTATCCGATAGAAGCAAAATTTAAATGGAACGTAGAATCACTCTGGGCAGTTGAAAACTTTTTGCAAAAGGCAAGCACCGAAGATAGTGTGGCTTTTTTTACAGCAGTTAGGAATGGTAGCATTGGCCTCTCTGGTTTTTATGCCAATATGATGACCGGACTGAGCATGCCTGAGGAAGTGTTTCACTATACTGATTATGCAGAAATATTGCGTGATAAATTCGATCTGCCCATAGAAAGTGCAATGATCACCGATGTGCCGGGTATTACCTGGTCCACCATAGAGGGATTTGCAAAGGGAGGTATAAAATATTTTTCAGATGGCCCGAATTATGTAGGTAAAAATAATCCCTATGAAGGTGACCGGGTGGGCCACTTTGTAAAAACCTGGGGTGATAAGCCCGTATGGTGGGAATCCCCCTCCCGTAAGGAAAGATTATTGCTTTGGGTGGCCGGAAGAGGATATTCATCCTGGCATGGCACTTCTGCAGGCGCAGTATTTATTGGAGGGAAGAAAAAAATTGCAGATTACCTGAATGATCTGGCAGCAGAAAATTATCCGTATGAAATGGTTCAGTGGCGCTATAATATCGTAGCAGACAACGGGCCGATTGACAGCACCATTGCTGATTTTGTAAAACAATGGAATGAGAAATATGCCTCACCGAAAATTATACTCAGTACCGTTAATCATCTCTTTGAAACATTTGAAAAACGGCATGGAAAGGACTTACCTGTGGTTAGCGGCGATATCACACCTTACTGGAACGATGGTGCCGCATCTACTGCGCATGAACAAGGCATTAACCGTGTGAACAGTTTGCGCTGTGCTCAGCTGGCAACCCTCTATGCTATACTTGCGCCCGGGAAATATAATGCAGCTGCCTTTTATCAGGCTTGGCGTAATATCCTCCTGTTTACCGAACATACCTGGGGTGCGTATAACAGTATTTCTTCACCGGATATTGATTTTGTAAAAGAACAATGGCGGTTCAAAAGAAAATTTATGTCAGATGCTGATTCGATTCTCAACAGTCTCACTAAGACATTAATGCATTCAGTTTCTGATCCCTCCGCTGACAGAATAGCCGTGGTAAATTCTTTATCCTGGCGACGTAGTGGAGAGGTATATTTAAGCACGGAAACAAAAGCAAAATCCATTACCGATGAGGAGGGCAAAACCTATCCGCTGCAAACGCTATCGGATGGTAGAAAACTTTTTATAGCGAAACAATTGAAACCGCTGAGTATAACGTATTTTAACCTGAACAATAATTCACCTGCCTTTACTCCAAAAAATCCGTTTACTATTACAGACAGTTCAATATCGAACGGGAAAATATTGATAAAATGGAATACGACAAACGGAAGCATTACAACAGTCGAAAAGAATGGTGTTAATTTCTCCGGCACATTTAACAATGAAGGATTAAACAGTTATTGGTATGTATCTGGTAGAAATCCGCAAGATGCGGTCACTAACGGAAAAGTTACGGTTAGTGTCGAAGAAAACGGACCTTATTCAACTACGATCAGTATCCACTCACCCACACCCGGTACCAATGGTATCACGCGTAAGATCTCCCTAAGGGTAAATAATGATGAAGTACTAATTGATAATTTTATCGATAAAAAGGCTGCCCGGAATAAGGAAGGTGTGTATTTTGCTTTTCCGTTTTCAAGTGCGCTGAACACGACAATGGTAGATGCAGGCTATGGCTCTATGCAGTATTTGAAGGACCAGTTGCCCGGGTCCAATATGGATTTCCTCAGCACACGCCGTTGGTTAGATGCATCAGATGATAAGAAAGGAATTCAACTCGGGATGAAAGAAGCCTTTATGGCAGCACCGGATTCCATGGTGGATGAACGACTGTTTTTCAATGAAAATGTAAAACGGTGGAGAGACGGTGGTAAACCTACTTCTCTCTGGTTTAGTTATGTGATGAATAATTACTGGCATACCAATTTTAAAGCTGATCAGGAAGGCATTAGTCAGTTTCAATATGCATTAAAGCCGCATGGGGCTTATGATCCTGTAGCGCAGGAAAAAACCGCAGAAGAATTCACAAACCCATTATTTGCATTCCCGGTTAATGAAAAAGTAACCCTTCCGGGAAATCTTTTTACTTTATCAAATGAAAAAATAATAGTGACAAGCATAACTCCCCAGCCGGATGGCAATTTTCTGATCCGATTATTTAATCCCGGGGCGGAGGCACAATCTACTATTATTAGGTGGGAATCAATAAGACCCAAAAATATACAAATTTCATCGTCCGGAAAAATTATGGACACTGATAGTACATTGCCTATTCCGGGCTATGATGTAGTGGATTATATTGTAAATATGGTGCAGTAGGTATATTTAAATCGGTAAATAATCGCTACTTTTTAACATAAAAAATAAGTAACTATTCACCTCAAATCAATTGAAATCATTAAAAATATTATTGCACCGAAATAATGGTAGTGGTGTAACCCAGTATGGGTGAAATATTTATTAGCCCGGGGTTAAAACCCCGGGGTCGGTTAACGAATAAAGCTTCGTTTGGCGCTATTTTTGCCCATTTCTATTAAAATAGGAATACACGGAATAATCATAATGCAAAAATTGTGACAAACGTGATTAAAGTGTATTTTATGTGAATATATGCGAATTATTTCAGGGTTTATTTTGTGTTTTTAATTATTTTTTGGCCGCCTCATTAAATTTCGCAGTCATCGTCGGATTGCCTTTAGTCAATTTTTTAATTGTCAACTCTTCGGCTTTATTATTTGCTAAGCGTAAATTATTCTCAGAAGACAGTAGTGCTTCTTTTGTCTTTTTTAAATGATCAATCGTCTTATCAATTTCCTCAATGGCTGTATTAAATTTCTTACTAGCCAAGTCATAATTCCGTTTAAATCCCTCTTTAAAGGTCTTTAAATCTTCTTCGAAATTGGTGATATCGATATTCTGATTTTTGACTATTGCCAGTTCTGATTTATACTGCATTGAATTCATTGCAGCATTGCGCAGCAAGGTAATAATCAGGATAAAAAACTGAGGTCGCACGACATACATTTTCTCATATTTATGCGAGACATCCACGATACCACTATTGTACAGTTCACTTTCTGCTTCCAATAAAGACACCAGCACTGCATATTCACACTTTTTCTCGTTACGATCCCTATCCAACTCCCGGAAGAAATCTTCATTGCGCTTTTTTGTAGCTGTCTCGTCGCCTTCATTTTTCATCTCAAACATGATCGAAATGATTTCTATACCGGCATCATCTGTCTCTCTGTATATATAATCGCCTTTACTGCCGGATCGGGCGTCATTGTCTTTCTCAAAATAGGCTTTCTGGAACGCCGTAGCGCGGAGTTTATTGAATTCGGTTTCACAGTGTTGTTCGAGTGTCTCACCGATCATCTTGGTAGAAAGCTTGAGCTTCATATCCTTTCTCCAGTCTATTTCTTCATTCTTGATCCGAATGATTTCATCTTTTGCTCTGAGCTCTGACTGAAACTTCTCGATCAGTGATTTTTCGAGCAAATTAGCTTCCAATTCTTTATTTCGGAGCGCATGGGCCATCTCGTCCCTTTCCTTCTCTATGTTAAGTACTGCTTCTGTGACGGAGAGCTTTTGTTGCATCGCCGCATTGTCGATCTGGGACTTCATCCTGGCCATTTCTGTTTCTTTTGTATTTATCAATGCAGCTATCTCCCGGTCTTTCCTCGCATTGAGTTCTATCAACTCCTTTTCTTTCTTTGCAATATTTTCCATTGCTGCATTTTTGATATTTGCCTCTGCCAGTCTGACTGCATCGGCTTTCTCTCTTTCTGCTAGCGCTAACCTCTTATTCAATTCCTCGTCAAACTGATGATCTCTTACCTGCTTCAGAATATCTGCAAATCCGGCTTCATCTACCTTAAAGACCTTATGGCAGTTAGGGCATTTTATATCATTCATTTTATTTGATTTTTAGTCTGTTTTTACTTTATGTTGTTACTGATTATATACGGTAATACATGCCGCCAATTATACTCAAAATACTACATTTTGACCATCTTTATTTTTTGCAACCTTTAGGGGGAAGGGGGTAAACAAAAAATATAGATGGTCAAAGCTTTTTCCGAATAGTATAATTAAGAAATAACCGAAACCCTGTTTTGTTTACACTTCTATAGGAAGCAAATCAAGGCAACTTGTCAGTATAAAATGTATAACAATGTTAATAGTACGTTGCTGCTAACATAACGTTACCATTGCAAAAAACACCTGTTTATAGTTCTGTTACCTGTCTCTGCTACTACGCAGTCTTTGGTGCCCTAATCAATTTATACAGATAATACAGCAGATGCGAGATACCGAAAATCAGTGAAAAATAGAAGAATACGCTATCGCGCTCAGTTTCCGTCGTACCATAATGATGTGCAAAAGCCAGGCCCAAGAGCAATACTGAAAGAGCAATCACACATAAAGTAATAATCCCCAGATCTTTTTTGTGCTCCTGTCCATCACTCAGATGACTTTTCTTCAAACCATAAAATGAATAAATATCCAGTCCAATCAACATCCATAAGAGTAAGCGGATCCAGGTATCAAAAGGCAGAAAGATCATCATGCCCAGACAAACCAGAATTCCGAGTATCGGTACAAACGGGACTAAAGGTGTCCGGAATGCCCTCGGCATATCTTTCATCTTTGCCCGCATCACCAGTACGCCCGCACAGACTAATATAAATGCAAACAATGTACCTATACTGGTCATTTCACCAACAACCCTGCCGGGAATGAATGCAGCAAAAGCACTTACCAATACCATAAACAATAAGTTTGATTTATGGGGTGTACGATGTTTTGGATGGATTTCTGAAAATATCTTCGGCAGTAGTCCATCGACACTCATAGAGTAAAATACCCGGCTCTGTCCCAGTAACATAACTAATATCACCGATGAATAGCCTAATAAAATAGCCAGGATGATCAGTGTGTTGAGCCACGGATAATCCGGCTGCGGAACACCATTGACTATCGGACCCATCCATTCTATTGCTGTTGCTACCGGTGCCAATTCCTGTCCGGAAAATTTGGTATAATTAACCACACCGGTCATCACATATGCAAACAAGATGTATAATACCGTACAGATTACTAAGGAACCCATGATCCCGATGGGCATCGACTTTTTCGGATCCTTGGTCTCCTGTGCTGCGGTAGAGACTGCGTCAAATCCGATATAGGCAAAGAAGACAACCGCTGCCGCGCGGATGATTCCGGTCCAACCAAACTCACCAAAACTGCCTTTGTTTTCAGGGATGAGTGGCGTCAGGTTCTCAGGACGGATATACTTAAATCCGATGATGATAAAAATCAACACTATACTCACCTTGAGTATTACTATGATATTATTGACCCAGGCAGACTCACTCGTACCCCGAATCAGAATCGATGACATCAGCACCACAATGAAAACAGCCGGGAGATTCATAATCCCGCCATCGAAGGGTGTTTTGATTAAATAATCGGGAAAAGCCAGTCCATAATTGGACAATAACTTACCAAAATATCCACTCCAGCTAGAAGCCACGGTTGCTGCGCCTACGGCATACTCCAGTACCAGATCCCATCCGATGATCCAGGCGATATACTCGCCCATCGTCGCATAGGAATACGTATATGCACTACCAGCTACCGGAATCATTGACGCAAACTCAGCATAACATAAACCTGCAAGAGCACAGCCTACTGCTGCTATCACAAAAGAGATCATGATACCGGGTCCGGCATAATTAGCTGCCGCCAATCCGGTGATTGAAAAGAGGCCTGCACCTATGATTGCTCCTATTCCCAGAGCTATCAATGCTGTACTGCCCAGTGTTTTCTTCAGTCCTTTCTCATCATCACTCGCTTCTGATAATAAAAGGCTAATTGGCTTTCTCTTCTGGAGTTGCGACATAATTTCTGTTTTGCTTTTTTAAATATTAACAGTAAATATATGGTTTTACTGAAAATATTAGCTTAGTAAACTTACTTTCCTGCAAATTTCCAAATTATCCTAACCACGATTCCTTATCCAGGCTCCTGAAATGAATAGCCTCAGCGAGATGTTCTATCTTTATATCCACACTACCTTCCAGGTCAGCGATCGTCCTGGATACTTTTAGTATCCGGTCATATGCCCGGGCTGATAGTTGCTGCTTTTTCATCGCATTCTTCAGCAAGGTCTGTCCCGCCTGATTGAGAACACAGACTTCCTTGACCATCTTGCCGGGCATCTGTGCATTATTGTAGATATCACTGAGTGACTTAAAGCGATCTATCTGTACTTCCCGGGCTTTCTCCACTCTGGCACGTATTACGGTGCTGGATTCACTCTGATAATGCCAGTCTGACAGTTTATCATAACTTACCGGTGTCACTTCCACGTGAATATCTATCCTGTCGAGGAGTGGTCCGGAAATCTTATTCAGATATTTTTTCACGATGCCCGGAGCGCAGACACATTCTTTTTCCGGATGGTTAAAATATCCGCAGGGACAGGGATTCATCGATGCAATCAACATCAGGCTTGCCGGATAATCTATGGAAAATCGCGCCCGGCTGATCGTGACATGTCTGTCTTCCATCGGTTGACGCATGACTTCGAGTACATCCCGCCGGAACTCCGGTAATTCATCCAGAAATAATACACCATTGTGTGCAAGCGAAATCTCACCTGGCCGGGGATTATTGCCACCTCCGACCAGCGCAACATCACTGATCGTATGATGTGGCGAACGAAATGGCCGCCGGGTCACCAATGCAGAGTGTGTAGGTAGCAGGCCGGCAACAGAATGGATCTTGGTAGTTTCGAGTGCTTCTTTGAGTGAGAGCGCAGGCAGTATCGTAGGTAATCGCTTTGCCAGCATAGTTTTTCCTGCTCCCGGTGGACCGATAAGGATGACATTGTGCCCTCCGGCAGCCGCAATCTCCAGCGCGCGCTTTATATTCTCCTGTCCTTTCACATCTGAGAAATCTTCAATATAATTATCCTGTTGATTGAAAAACTCCTCCCGGGTATTGACCATTGTAGGCTTTACTTCCTGTGTACCATTTAGAAAACCGATTACATCCTTCAGGTTTTTCATGCCATATACTTTCAGATCATTGACAATCGCCGCTTCACGGGCATTTTCCTCGGGCAGGATAATGCCTTTGAATCCATCGGTCCGGGCTTGTATAGCGATCGGAAGGACTCCTTTTACCGGGCGGAGTTCCCCGTCAAGTGCCAGTTCACCAAGTATGATATAATCGCCGAGATTGTCCGGTTTTACTGCCTCTACAGCCGCGAGCATACCCACAGCAATTGGCAGATCATAGGCTGCGCCTTCCTTTCGCAGATCTGCAGGCGCCATATTTACTGTCGTTTTTATCCTGGGATACTTAGAGCCTACATTTTTCAAAGCAGCTTCGATACGCTGATAACTCTCCTTTACAGCATTGTCCGGTAAGCCTACTAGATAATATCCTAGTTTGCCTGCAGGGACATTGCCTCCGGCATTGACTTCAATAGTAATCATCTGAGCATCTACTCCATGGGTGGCACTGGCAAAAGTTTTGACTAACATTTATGGTAGTTTGGGTGAAAAAATATTTTACCAAATTGAATTCAAACAGCACCTCGAAAATACCATTAACGAGGGTCTGTTTTATCTTATCATCTGGTATTAATGGCGAATATAGTGAAAGCTAATTGTATATTTATAAAATTAAATGAATTTTGTACGATGAAGCCACATAGTTTTTTCTTTTTCGCTGTTTTATTCACCTTTTATCAATGTAAGATCCCAGTGGTATATGCACCCCCGACAACCAGCGATTTGGCGCAGATGAACCAGGTGATAGATGCCTGGCATGCGGCTGCTGCACACGGTGACAGCACTGCTTATTTTGCATTGATGACCAATGATGCTGTTTTTCTGGGAACTGATGCGATGGAACGCTGGACGAAGCCACAGATGCAAAAAGAACTCGCCAGAGCCTTTGATGGCAAAGAAGCATGGACTTTCTTGCCGCATGACAGATACTACACACCGACTGGCAATCGGGATGTTTACCATTTTGACGAATCATTAAAGACCTGGATGGGTCCCTGCAGAGGTTCGGGCTTGATGAAAAAAGTGAATGGGAAATGGATGGTTTATTTCTACAATCTCGCGAATACTGTGCCTAATCAGGTAATGAATAAATATATCGAACTCCTCCCGGTTAAAGAGGTCTTATTGCGTAAGCTGATTCGGCATTAACCGGTATTTTCTGACTTTTTTGCCAAAAAAGATTCCCGAATTAACCCTGTCTCTTTATCTTTCCGGTAAATGACGGGCAAAACACATTCTTTATCTTCCTGTAATCCGGTACGTCCCTATACCCGCAGTGGGAAATTGTTAGTCGGTGTATTACGTCAAATCTATGCCTTACTGGCCTTATTTTCATCCAGATACAGTAAAGATATCTGGCCTCATCATCATGAAGACCCGCTCTACATGAGCACTGCAGAACGAATTTATCTGGGATATAAATATTATTACCGGCCTATGCCCGAAGCTGAAACCGGAACAAAAATTGCTGATCAATTCAGAGACTCACCGGCCCGTATCAATCTGCCTAAGGGATTCTCTCCTGAGTCCACCATCAGTCTCTCGGCCGGTGGTGATCTGATGCCCTATGAATCGATCCGGCCATCGGCTTGTGGACATTTATGGGATGAGGCCGGAGATTGGTTTTTTGGCTCTGATATAGTGGTAGCAAATCTGGAGACACCCATAGATCGCACAAAGCCAGTGTCGCTCGTACCGGAGGTCATGCTGAATGATATGTACTTCAATGGTGACGAGGCAATGTTTGACCTGTTTTCTGGGAATGGTAAATATCGGGGTTATGATCTGTTATCGGTAGCCAATAACCATTCGCTGGATCAGGGAATAGATGGATTGATCCGGACCATGGAATTTCTAAATGAGAAAAGTGTAGCCTATTGTGGGGCTACGCATCCGGCGCAAGATAAACAGGCAGCAACCATTATAGAGCGCCGGGGAATTAAGCTGGCTTTTATCGGTGCGACATTTTCGCTCAATGCCGTCCGCATTCCCATCGGAAGTGAAAATCTAGTCAATCTGTTACCGCTCAATCGAGAATCTCCCGACATACAACTACTCGTCGATCAGGCGGTCGCAGCCCGGGCAGAAGGTGTGGATTTTCTGGTTTTAATGCTGCACATGGGTCCTGCCTATCAGGCTTATCCGGGCAAAATCATCCGGGACAATATGCTTCAGATTTGCGCACAGACCGGCGCAGATCTTATCTTAGGCGGGCATCCGCACAATGCACAACCGGCAGAAATCATTGATTACGTACACCCTGCCAGCCATGAAAGGAAACAAGCACTGATCATATATTCTCAGGCTGATTTTATCGCTTATGATATCTATAAATGGTGCCATCTGCCGCTCTTGCTTCGTCTGGAGATAACCAAAGGGTTGATCAACGGCCAGAAAAAGACGTTTATAAGCGGGATATCTTTTCGCTTATTTTACATGTACGCACAAATACAGCACCATAAAATAACCCAACTCCGCTTAATTGATTTCAACCGGATTGACAAAGAAACTATTCAGAAAATGGATGCAGCAAGCCAACTTGAGATTGAGGAATTACGCCTGTTTGCTAATGAATGTCTGTTACCCGGTCTCATTGGTAAAAATCTCGGCTGAGGAATAAGCTCAATTGAACCTGAATTGGTCTAAAACTAAAAAAGCGCCTTAAAAACCGGAATCAACAGAAATATTGCAAAGCCGATAAACAGGATACCTACCACTTTATTCAATCCATCCAGTACCCGCACTGTAAATAATCGCTTAAGCGACGCAGCCAGATAAGAAATAATGAGTTCCATCAACAGGATAGCGCCGAGTGCCCCGGCGTAAAACAAAATCGCCTGATGGGTGGAAAAATTGAATACCAGGGAGAGCTGCGAAGAAATCGCCAACCAGGCTATAAAATTCCCGGGATTCATGATATTGAGCAGAAAACCCATCGAAAACAACACACCAGTCTTACTCTTCGGGCTTTCCGGATATAATATGCTCTTCTTTCCGGTCAGATTCAGGACACCATAGATTATCAGAAAAAGTCCACCGATGATGCGTACGATCATCTCTGTAGTTCCGCCGGGAGGTATCAGTTGTGCATTGAAGTGACTGGCGACGATCATAATAAAGTCTGAAGTTATTACCCCCAGGATGATGAAAATAGAGCTGCGGGCACCATTGTCTATGCTATTTTGAATCAAAAGGAAAAATACAGTACCGAGCATTATACTCAGGACCATCCCTGTCCCTAATCCATACCAAAACGCTTCTATCATATTTGAATCGCGGACAAAGCTACATTTTATCACTGATTAAGTATCAGACTTTGTAATTAGATAAAGTAGGACAGCATAATTTGAACCAGAAACTCCCGGTCAATTGATAAGCTACATCGAAAACACTTTTTAAGTCACCTGATTCAACTAAATGCTTTGTGAATCACAAGTTTTAATTTACAGATTTTATACAAATGTTATCCTGCCAATAAATGAAATAGTGATAATTTTACGCCATGGATTCATTGAGAGAGACCATTTTAATGCTGACCACTACACCGCTTATAGCGATAGTGATGATAATAGAGATTATCGTATCCAATGTTCAGCGCAATCACCGATATACGAAAATCGACTTTGTCGAGAACATGTACCTGATGGTGATCAATACGGCACTGGATCTGGCGATGCGTATTGTGGCATTGTATGTATTGATCCAGGTTTTCAACCATAAGATAATGCACATCGATAACGCAGTGTTGTATTGGGTTTTGCTTTTCTTATTGGAAGATGTTACCTTTTATACTATCCACTGGGTCGATCACCATGTGCGCCTTTTCTGGGCTGTGCATGTGACTCATCATTCTTCGATGGATTTCAATATCAGTGTCGGCCTGCGGTCTTCTTTATTTGAGCCCATTTATCGTTTTATTTATTTTATTCCTATGGCCTGGTTGGGCTTCCATCCCATTGATATCTTCTTCACTTATTCAGTGACTCAGTTATATGGTGTATTCATCCACACACAGTACATCAATAAATTGGGATTCTGGGAGTATTTATTTGCTACGCCATCATTGCACCGCGTACATCACGGTTCCAATGTCAAATATCTCGATCGCAATATGGGCATGTTTCTCATCATCTGGGATAAGATATTTGGCACTTACCAGAAAGAAGAAGAACCGGTGGTCTATGGCCTGACTAAGAATCTGGAATCACACCGCATGGATCATGTCATCCTGCATGAATTCCGCAGTATAATCAACGATGTAAAAAATGCACCTACTTTCCGGGCAAAGTTCATGTATATTTTTGGCCCTCCGGGCTGGAGCCATGATGGCAGCCGTAAGACTTCGAAAGAGCTGCGCCGTGAAATGGAGAAAGGATTCTGATTTTCCCTCTTCTTTATTATTTTCGGTATCTGTCGTAGCTACTTTTTATGTGTCTAAAACCTTAAGATTTCTATTGCATTTTACTGGGGTCAAAAACATTCTGATACACAAGATTAATTTTGATATTTTTGTCAATTGTTTTCACAAGCATCTGAATAAATACTTTATCCATTAATATTCAAATATGGCTAAAAAGAAAAAGGCAAATTCCAGGCCTGTAACTCCAGGTAAGAACTCAAATCAAAAACAAACCGAATCTATACCTCCTGTTTCCACAAATTCCACAGTCGCAGGCAGTGATTTTTCGAAGAAACAGGCACGTAATCTGGGTTTGATTCTTGCTTTCATACTGTTAGTCCTGGGTGCGCTTCTGTATGGGCGAACAATTGGCTATGATTTCGCACTCGATGATCAGATCGTATATTCTAAAAACAGGTTTGTGCAGAAAGGCTGGTCCGGCATCAATGAGATAATGACTAAAGAGACTTTTAGCGGGTACTTTAAGGATCAACAAAATCTACTGTCGGGTTCGCGATACAGGCCTTTGTCACTCGTAACCTTTGCGGCTGAAGTCGGTCTGTGGGGCGGAGGCACAAAAGCGGCACATACGATCAACTGGTTACTCTATGTCCTGAGTTCGTTTATGCTGTATGTGGTCTTTGTGCGCATGCTGCGTGAGTTTTTCACAGATAAATGGCGGCACTTCATCGCAGCCATCATTGCGGTACTCTTCCTGCTGCATCCGCTACACGTAGAGGTAGTGGCCAATATCAAGGGACGGGACGAGATCCTCTGTCTGCTCTTTGCTTTGTTCAGTCTGGACATGGCTTACCGGTGGATTGACAAAAAGAAAATAGGCTATCTGGGCGCATCATTGCTCAGTGGGTTTCTGTCTTTACTGGCAAAAGAGAGTTCCATTATCCTGCCTGTGGCAATCCCTGCGATACTGTGGGTGACCCGTCCTCAAATGAAACCCGGTAAACTTGTCGCTGCATTTATCTCCCTGTCAGTAATCGCTGCCATTTATATGCTGGTCAGATACGAAGCCGTAGGCTATTTTCTGTCCAGTGGCGCCGGTACCGAAGACAGGATATTAATGAATAATCCTTATCTCACCGCCACTCCGGAGCGTAAGCATGCTACTATAGCCTATGTGATATTAATGTATTTCAAACTATTCTTTTACCCTTCACCATTGACACATGATTATTATCCCTGGCATATTCCGCTGCGCTATTGGTCTGATCCGGCAGCACTCAGTGGTGCACTCGTAATGGTGGGGCTTACCGCCTGGGCTATTTGGGCTTTCATCAAGCGAAAATATCCCGCTGGTCCGATCGTCTGGATAGTACTGTCCCTATTACTAATCAGTAATTTATTTATCAATGTGGGTACCACCATGAATGAACGCTTCATGTATTTCGCCAGCTTTGGTTTTTTTGCCCTGATGGGTTACTTATTGGCTAAATTGGGCAATGGAAAGTGGAAATGGCTCACTTACACGATTGTAGCTTACTTTGCTGTATTCGGTTTCGTTAAAAGTAATTCCCGGATTCCTGACTGGAAGGATGATTTCACGCTGAATGAATCCGGCGTAAAAGTCTCGCCCAACAGTGCAAGAGCTAATCTGTTTATGGGAGTGAGTTACTTCCAGCGCGGTAGAGATATGACTGATCAAGTCGAGAAAAAGAAGTTAATATTAAAAGCAGACAGCCTATTCCGTCGCTCACTGGAGATACTACCTGATTATTCGTATGCTCAAAACATGGTAACCGGATCTGCAGCTGAACTGTATCTGATGGATGGAGATATCAATAAATTGTTCTCCACCTTCAAATCTGCGATGATGGCCCAACCCGGCCTGATCTATGCCCGACAGTTTTTGAAGTATCTGCATGATTCAGGTAAGAAGAATGAAGTAGCCCTTTTCCTCACTGATCTGATGAATGAGTTGCAGAAACAAGGCAGAGGAAATGACGCACAGGATATCTATACCTTTACGGCATCGATATATCCGCAAAAACAGTTACCGGCCGATACTACCAAACAAACAAATATTCAACAAAATAAACAGATCCAATCCGTGAAACCACAATAATGAATGAAAAACAGATAAACACCCGGGAGTTTTATTATGGTGTCGCATTAAGCCTGATACCTAAGATTGGTAATATCTCTGCAAAGACGCTTCTGAGCTACTGTGGTAGCTTTGAGGATATTTTTAAAGCCAAACCGGCAAAACTGAAGAAAATCCCCGGTATTGGGGCACAATTGATTCAGAATATTCTGGATTTTGATGACTTCGCAGCGGTAGATTATGAATTGCGCTACATCGACGACAAAGATGTAAGGGTTTATTTTTATACTTCTGACGACTATCCACATCGCTTTAGCCCCTTCCCCGAGAGTCCGTTTATTTTGTATTGCCGGGGCAACGCCGACCTTAATGCTGCCCGCACTTTAGGTATCGTGGGTACCCGGACGCCCACTGAATATGGTCGGGAATGGACCCGGGAAATGATCTCACAATTAGGAAGTGAGGGCGTTTCGATTATCTCAGGATTCGCCTATGGAATAGATATTACTGCACATAAGGCAGCCATCCAGGCAGGTCTACCTACGGTGGCAGTGCTGGCAGGTGGTTTGGATAAGATTTATCCCGCTTCACATCACCATTATCATTCGGATATCCTGCAAAATGGCGCTTTTATTTCTGAGAATCCTTGCAGGATGATTCCCGACAAGAAACGCTTTCCTATGCGCAATCGCCTCATCGCGGCACTGTCTGATGGCGTGCTGGTAGTAGAATCTGCCCGTAAGGGTGGCAGTATGATCACTGCTGATATAGCCTTTGCTTACAATAAGTCACTGATGGCCGTACCGGGATGGCCGGGGGCCACTTTCCATCAGGGCTGCAATCACCTGATCAAAACGCAAAAAGCAGCTTTAGTTGAGAATTACCAGGATATCCTGGAATTAATGAATTGGGATATTCGTCAGGAAAATGTAGTCACACAAACTGAGCTTTTCCGTGAACTTAGTGCACAAGAAGCGGAGTTGCTTGGGATATTGCGCCAGCGTAAAGATATGGATATCGATGAACTAAAGCGACAGATGAATATCCGAAGCAATGAATTAGCCAGCTTATTGCTCATGCTGGATCTCGATGGCTTTTTGACCCAACTGCCCGGTAACCGGATTATGATCCGCTGATATTTTAAAAATATAGCCATTTATTGAAAAAGTGGTATATTTAAGTGGAACAATTCTGTGTTAATAATCATAATTATTCAAACATTGAAGTTCACTTAAGATCATTGTCATTTACTGACAAATGCGTCGCCCTTTATCGCTTAAAATTATTGATATTCTGAAATTATGCCCCGATTATTTGCTACACTTATTGGTATAAATGACTACCCGCAAAACGCCTTGATGGGATGTACGCAGGATGTACTGGCCATTGATAGCATGCTTCAGTCACTTGTGGATAATCCGAATTCGCCTTTTAATGACTATCTCCCGGCATATTTTATAAGTCCTTTACCTGAAGAGGACTATCTGTTTGATCTGCCCCAATATGCCAGAGGTAAAAGTATCCGTACTCAGATGCAACCCGCGAGCTTTGAAATGATTTCAGATGAGGCTTTCCATCATTTTGATGATAGTAAGAAAGGGGATACCTGTCTCTTTTTTTATAGTGGACACGGATCTTATGCTCCGGCACCTGCTGAGATCGCCCACCTGGACACATTGGCTCAAGTAGAGACACTCGTACTCCGGGATAGCCGCAGTCCGGGCGGGCGCGATCTAGTGGATAAAGAACTGGCTTATTTATTTTGGAAAACATTTGCCGAAAAACCCGGGATTAATCTTATAAAAATCATGGATTGTTGTCATGCTGCTACGAATACACGGATGGCAATGCATGATTTCCCACTGAAAGAAAAGGCATTGGCGGGAGCCAGTCAAAAAATTCCCTTCCAGAAAATGCTCGGTCACGATAGTGCTTTTTATTACACAAAAAGTGGTCATTTAGCCACCCGGACAATCCCATTTATCCAGCTATCTTCCAGCCAGAAAAACGAAAAATCAATTGATACTCACCTCGGAGGAGTATTCACTCAGACATTGGTCAGGTTAATAAATACTATGGGGCCCGGTCTGTCCTATCGCTCACTCATCAATCTTTGTAACAGAAATATTATAGACAGAGGGTTACAACAGCATCCCAATGTGTATGCTACAGAAGAACAAGGTGCAGATAATTCTTTTCTACAGACGGATGCGCTACAGGCAAAAGCATTTCCAATCGTATTTGATGGCAGCAGCAATCAATGGCGCTTACAAGCTGGTCAGATACATGGGTTAATGCTGTCAAAGTCAAGAAAACCGCTTATTGAAATCAAAGGTCTGGGTCGGATCACGACGCTGACCAAAGTCGCTGATTCCTGGTCTGTCCTTGATCCGCAGGATTGTAAACCGATGGACAGAACTCTGATGTATGAAGGTATTCCACTGCAATCCGGTGGAAAAGTACCTCTGTTCTGCTTATCTCTGGCATTAAAAAAGGAGAAAGAAAAACAGCGCACTGTCCTGATGGCTTACAAACAAATGAAATATCCACCCTTTGAGTTTACTATGAGTAAAATCACCGCTGACTATACACTGACTATTGATCCGGACAAGAAGTATTATTGTACCCGCACAAATAAGAATACACCTTTATTCACTCCTGTTGCCCCACCCAATATCCTGATGGATTATATGGGCGCAATCGGTCACTGGCATAAGTATCTGAATCTAAGCCACAGTAGTGGGTTACTTACTGCGAAAGAATTCATTTTTACCTGTAAATATGCAATCATATCTGCAAATGCAGATGAAGGTGTACCACAGCAAAAAACAATCGCTGCCGGTGAAACCAACCTATTTAAGCTCAATGCAGGAGAAAAATTGATCTGGTCACTAAACATTCAGTTAAAGACCGATGCGGTACTATCACAATGTTATGTCACCTGTATTTATTTCTCACAAAATTTTGAGGTGAATACGCATTTGGTGCCGCTCGATGCCTCAGTGTTGACCCGGGGACAAACACTGTTAATACCGGAACAAGGCGCGATGATGGCACTCCATCACAGGGATAGAAATGAGATGGATGTTCCCCCCGTCCTGGTGAAATTGATTCTATCCGACTTTCCGGTAGATCTCAGCCTGCTGGAACATAAAGGTATTTCATTGTCTCAACAGGCCGTAAGGAGTACTGCAAAAGACAAACAAAATGAATGGACTGTATTTGATTTTTTCTTTGATTATAATTAAAATTTTTACACTATGAAACCCAAAGGATATTCACTACACATCGGACTTAATCGTGTGGACCCTGTTGCTTATGGTGAAATAAGCCCATTACAGGCAGCCGTGAATGATGCCAAAGACTGGCAACGTTTTGCCCGGCATAAAGGTTTTTCTACGCGATGCCTGATTGATATCCGGGCAAAGGCAGAAGCTATAAAACAAGCGCTGCGTCGTTTGGCAAAGAAAGCGACTCCGGGTGATCTGATATTAATTACCTATTCCGGCCATGGCTCTGCAATAGCCAATGATCTGCCGGGCCGGGAAATTCCGGAAGCCTTTGACCAGACCTGGTGTTTGTATGACCGTCAGCTATTGGATGACGAGCTCTATGAGTTATTCTCAGGATTTCGGAAAGGTGTAAGAATCACGATAGTCAGCGACAGTTGTCATTCCGGTACTGTCACCAGAGATATAAATAATCTCGGAATCAATGAATTATTGCAGGATGGTATGCGCCAACTGGCTGGCAACTATGGCTATCATACGAAAGAGTTGCCCACAAAAAATGCTGTTACCAATACTCTCAGCGGTGATGAACTTTACAGATCATTGCAAAAACAATATAGTACGCTCCGGCTAAATATTGGCGCCTCTGTAAAATTACTGGCTGCCTGTCAGGATGATCAGGTCACTTACGACGGAGCCCGCAATGGCTTGTTTACTGAAACGTTGTTTTCCCTGTTAGCTGCGGAGAAAGGAGATTCACTCAATGCAAAGAAATTAATACAGAAATCAAGCCGTTTTTACGCCTATCCCAGGCCTAATTTTTTCGAGTACGGAAGCCGGATACCTGCTTTTGATACCCATTCACCCTTTGTCATTGATATTCCGGATGCAGCGAAAGTGTCCGGTAAAATCCGGTTTAAGAAAAGTGATTTTATCATTGGCCGGCCTACACGCAATCAGGTTTCAGGCCCCGGTATCAGCGCTTTTATCCCCAGCCGGGTCAGCATAAGATACAGCACGACATCCGGGATAAACCTCACTGGTAATTCGGCATACCGGATCATCGACTCGCATTCGAATTCCGGTCAGACAACAACAGAAGTTGAGTTAAGTACTGTTTCTGTACAAAATGAATGGCCGGCAATACACGCACTTCGTCAGGCTCTTGCAGCGTATGATCCGCAAGTCGTGATCTGGCCTTTATATAGTATAACTCCGGGTATGGATCTGCGCTTGAGTAAGGCGGCTGATAAGGATCATCCTGATTATCTGGATGAATGGCCGCCCGCTCATGCGACCGTGCCGGTACCGATTGGTTGGCATCTGGATGATGCACATTCTCAACTCAGGCAGGCCCGGGAACTATTGATCAGTGAACAACCGGATGCGCACATCCGGATCGCCCATCTGGATACCGGGTACCAGCCACACCGATCTCTCCCTGTGCACCTGGAGACTGCAAAAGCCCGTAGTTTTGTAGAGGGAGATAATCCGAATGAAGCTATTGATAAACCCGGCTCCGGCGGGCAGGAAGGACACGGACTCGGAACATTGGTATTATTAGCCGGCGGACAGGTACAAAAAAAGGATATTTTCGGTGAGTTTGAAGGAATTATCGGCGCAGCACCGATGGCTCAGGTGGTTCCCGTCCGAATTTCCGATTCAGTGGTCATCTGGAAGACCTCCAACTTTTGTGCCGGGGTCGATTATGCTATTGCGCATGGCTGTGAAGTAATCACCATGAGCATGGCGGGCAAACCGGACAGAGATATGGCTGATGCAGTAAACAAAGCCTATGAAGCCGGAGTTGTGATCGTCAGCGCTGCCGGAAACAACTGGTACAAGGGCACCGGAACATTATTACCCAAATGTGTATTGTTTCCCGCGGCTTTCCCCCGGGTGATCGCAGCGACCGGCGCAATGTATAATCATAATCCCTATGACCACCATTTTCAGAAAAAAGAAAAAGGTATCTCCACCCATTATATGCAGGGAAGTTTTGGCCCGAAATCCCGCATGAAAAAAGCACTAGCAGCTTACACGCCTAATACACCCTGGGCTACCTCAGAGATTCCGTTTGTCAAAAGCGGTGGCGGCACATCCTCAGCTACACCACAGATAGCCGCAGCAGCGGCACTGTGGATTGCCCGGCACCGTACTACTTTGGAAGAAAAGGGTTACTACCAATCCGGTAATCATTGGAAAAAAATAGAGGCAGTAAGATATGCACTGTACCAGTCAGCGGCTAAGGGTACGGCATTCGCCGACTGGAAACGTTATTATGGTAATGGAATACTCAGAGCTGCTGATGCCATGCGAATCGGTGTGCCGAATGAAAATCAACTGGAAAAAGCGAAAGATGCCCGGGTTTTTCTGGATGGATGGGGCGAACTGCTCACCTCGATTTTTGATCCTTTCTATCGGATTAAGTCTGCTGATGTAGTACCACCCACAGCGATAGCCGATGAATTGCTGGCGGTAATGCAGCGGGATCCGGCACTATTCCGGTATTTTGAACAACTGGACTTTACAGATGCGGTAAGTATGAGGACCATTATTGATGATCCCCGGTTCAGGAAGCGGGTAATCCATTCGGAAATGGCATCTTCGTTCTTAAAACAGACGCTGCTCCAGTATAAACCTTAGTGGAAAAGATTCTTCAGAATGTATTAAAAGTGATAAAACCGGCTAAAACTGTGTTTACCGACCGTATTTTGGGGCTATCGTATTGATAAATGTGCGGAAACCCACATCCAACATCAATGCCTTTCGTTTGAATGACCAACCTGGTGAGATATAGAATTCTGTATTTTTCCGGTAGTCCTTGATATAGAAATTGCCAAACTCAGCAGCGATAAAATAATCCAGTGCCGGGTCTATTGCCGGTACATCATTGGCAATATCCGCTTTTCGTTTGCCAAAATTATAAAGCAATCCTCCCTTGACCATCAGTGTAAATGCATGTGCATTCGTCTTGGCACATTTCTGACCATTGGAACGCCATTTACCCAGACCTACCTCCAGTTTGGCATAGGGATTATAGGTCAAGGTCTTTACAATTTCCTTATTTCCCAGATCGGCAGTCACATCGATGCCGACGATTGGCTTTATCATCATGAAATGGGTACCAAATCCATATCCAAAGTCCAGACCTACGCCCTCTTGCTTGGGAATATTGAGCAGGTCCTTACTAGTGATGTACACATTCGGTGCATCAAACATAGACCGAAACTGCACCTGACTGTATAGGGATCCGGAGATAAGGCAGAGTACGATCAGACTAAGAATATGTTTTTTCATTTCAAAGAGGTATTAATTATAGATCAAAAATAGAATGAATGTTTTGCATTACAAAATCAGGTTCACTCCCGGAGTGTTTCTTTCCATTCCGGTTTAAAATTCTACTTTTCAACAAGATTACTTACACTCCCTCAAATTCTTTCGGATAAATAACTGTCCCGGAGATATGCTTAAACCCGTCCGGCACTAATTCTATGGCCATGAAAACATCTGCAGGTACATCAAAAGGCGCCCTGATGTTCCATTGGGCTGCCGGTACAAATCCGAATCTCGGATAGTAATGTTCATGCCCCAACACAATCACTGAGGTAAAACCCAATATCATCGCGGCTTCCAGGCCATTCAGGATCAACTGCCCACCAATACCGCTTCGCTGCCATTCCGGCAATACAGCCATCGGAGCCAGTGCGAGGCTCTCATGGATCTGCCCGCTATCGTCTTCTATATTGATTTTAGTAAACAGAATATGTCCGACGATCAAATCCTCTGTTATGGCCACTCTCGATAGCGAGGGCACAAATACTGTAGGATTCTGCCGCAATGCATCCACCAACCGGGCTTCATTGTCCTGACCAAAAGCCTTTTGATTAACCTCAAAGATGTTTGCGTAGTCTTCGGGGCCTTCCTGTCGTATGATTAGCTGTCTTGTCATTGGTTTTTCATTTTCAATCGCCTGCTACAAGG
Source organism: uncultured Saprospiraceae bacterium (assembly GCA_964525915.1). GTDB lineage: Bacteria > Bacteroidota > Bacteroidia > Chitinophagales > Saprospiraceae > Parvibacillus. The sequence continues at coordinate 40,616 of CAZGKN010000003.1, forward strand.
TTTTACCATTTCACCGCTTGAACTTCTCTGAAATTCCTTTCTGTGAAAAAAGTCTTTATGAAACAAAAATTGAAATTAGTAAAATTTGCACTCATCGGTCTGTCAGTTACTGATTAAATAAAAGGCAACTATTCACCTCAAACAAATTAAAATACATGAAGACAATATTTAACTAATTAATCTTAGTATCGCAGCCCTGATAGGGCTGAATGTGAATAACCCCCAATTGCAATTGGGGGGGAGGGAATCAGAAAATCAACCAACCCTGAAAGGGTTGAATTTCAGCTATTAATTTCCCCCGGGTACCCGGAATAATGATTTTTAAACCATTCAGACTAAATAAAAAATTGGGTATTGCTTTTATTCCATGCGATCACATTTTCGAATAATGAAACAGGTAATGTCCCCTTAAATTTTAATCTTTTGAACTGAATAGTTATAATAAAAATGATCCTGAGTACACTGTAAACTGATATTTGATTATATATATATTTCCTAACATTTTATAAAAAAATAATTTATTTTACAGCAAAATGGACACGAAACAGACAATAAAAGAACTAACAAAAATCCCGGGTGTCGGAAATTCCATCGCTACCGACTTATACAACATTGGTATTCGTCATATCGCTGATCTGAAGGGTGAGGACCCGCAACAATTGTACGATCGCTCAAATCACTTCGCCGGCTGCATACAGGATCGCTGTTTGCTCTATGTCTTCCGCGGCGCTGTTTATTTTGCTGAGACACCAATTAATGAACTGGAAGCAGAAAAACTCAAGTGGTGGAACTGGAAGGACAGGAATTAGGTTTTGTTTCATATATTATTTCATGCCCGGATATAAACTCAAAGTGGAAAACAACAAAAAGACACAGATTCTAAAAGCCTTTCAGACGATGGATATTGACAGTCTGTCAGTACTCCTGGACAATAATAAAACATATCAGTGTGCGACAAAAGCTGTTTTTATCCAAAAAATAAAAACCATTTTTTCTCAGTTTAAATCACTGGGAGATACTTTCCTGATTATTCGTGCAGGAGCATGTGTTGACTGTAACTGCCCCAACTTTAACAGTTCCGGCTATTCCTTTATTGGTGACAATTCAGGAAATTACCTTGATTTAATCTTTGATGAATCTGGAGAGGATGTAAGAGATATTTACCAGTGCTCTTACTTTGAAAACTACATTGATACTAGTGAAAAAAACGAGTCTTTCTATATTGAAATCATGGAGGATGAAAAAGCTGATTTTCGTCCGACCTACGCCCACTGGATAAAAAGTCAGAAATGTAGAATAGCTTGTGATGAGCTGATGAAACATGAAGCACACGGACTTGATAAGACAATATATCTTCCCTGGCTTGATCAGTACCGGGACTTATATAATTCATTTAGGGGAAATATTTACAGCATTTGTCATACTGATTTTTTCAAATTCTATCGCATATATACTATACTGAGTGAGGCATATCAATACATAAAAAATGAGCCTGTTGCCTCCGAAGCGCTCGATGAATATAAATCGATTGACAGCAACAGTGACGGTTCGCTATTGATCTGGCTCTTCAAATATGAAGACCTGAGGGAAGAACTCAGTGCTTTTTTAATTGATTGCCATGAACCGGAAACCCCGGAGCCCCAGGCTAGCTCAGATCCTTCGGGCATCAAAATCAACGCTAATCAATTTGCTAAGCTCGAACTCTTTAAAAACACCTTTGATGAACTGAGCCTGAGAATGGGGGATAAATATCCGGGTGCAGCGTGGGAGGAAGAATAAAGGAATATTGGGGAGACATCTACCTCTTTGAATTTTTAAATTATTTCTCCTGGTCTAATCTTTTTCCAAATAGTACAATGAGATTTTGTTAGAAAAATTTTAACTATTAAGCATTATTAGTGTAAATTTGTAAATACACTAACTCTCATTAATCATTATGGTCACTAAAAAATTATTTCTTCTCCCTTGCTTTATGCTGTGCCTTACTCAGCTGATAGCACAACAACGGTTTGATGTAAAGTTTATGCTGGACGGTTATCTGCGTGAATCAATAATCGTAAAGCCCGACAAAGCACCACCCCCAGGTGGATATCCGATGGTTTTTATGCTGCATGGTACCAGTGGTGATGGCGAGAAATTTTACAAAATATCCGGCTGGAAAGAGTTGGGTGAAGAGGAAAACTTCATCACAGTATTTCCTTCGTCCCTTTCCTGGTGTTACTTAGATGATAGCATCGAAAAAAACAATACACGCTGGGTAAATGCCTCCGTCACTGATTTTCCCTGCTCGGGTCCACCGCAGGACTATGTAGATGATGTGAAATTTTTAAAGATCCTGGCTCAGCGAATTTCGGACACCTTACCCGTTAATCGCAAAATGATCTTTGCCTCCGGTTTTTCCAATGGTTCAGTAATGATCCATAAGCTTGCTATAGATGCGGGTGATGTTTTTTCTGCAGTAGCAGGTTCCAGTGGGCCGCTCTTTAAGGGTGATTCAAGCGCACCGGTCAACAGAATCCCGGTATGGTTTATTGTAGGAAGCAAAGATGACTTGTTTTTCTTTCCACCACACACTGAAGTGCCCTTTGGGGGTGACACTATCCTGGATTATCTGCATAGTTATTTAAACAGAGCCCTTGTCTGTCAGGGTTTGGAATGGGATTATACTAAAACTATTATGGACAGTATCCACACCTATCAATTCCTAAACAATGCGACCGGACAAAACGGAAAACCCTATATATTTTCCATTCTGAAAGATATGACTCACGAATATCCCAATGGAAAAAACTATTTCTTCAGTGCACCACGTGTTTTTTGGGAATTTTTCAAACGATCTGTCTCGCTTTCCACTGACAGGCCAGAAAGTAAAGGTCCTGAAGTTCTTATCAGCCCTAATCCTTCTGATGACCAGATAAATATTTCTGTTTCCGGCTCCAGCCATCCTTACCATTGGCAGATATTTGACCTAAATGGTCGATTGAGGAAAACCGGATTTGGTAAATCAGACAATAATATCCGGATCAGAAAGGCTGATTTAGGTCCGGGAATATTCATTTTCAAAATAGATTTAAATTATACTTTTATAGTAAAGAAATTTATTTTCCATTAAACATAATGAATATTCCGGAGTTAAGTACGCTACAGATTCCAGCGTGATCTGAGCCTGTGATTTGCTATTAATTAAAAAAGGGGGTTAGTCTGTTCCGGAATATATTACCTCACACCCCTTCCATCACCTTTAGCTTCTCGGTGTTCTCGTGGAGGCGCAGTGCTTCGATGATATCGCCGATGTTGCCCTCGACGATGGCGTCCAGGTTGTATAGGGTGAGATTGATGCGGTGATCGGTGACGCGGTTTTGTGGGTAGTTGTAGGTGCGGACTTTTTCACTGCGGTCGCCGGAGCCTACCTGTGATTTGCGTTGGGAGGCCATGGCATCGGTGACTTCATTCTTGTTCTTCTCCCAAATGAGTTGGTACAGGCGCTGGAGTGCAATCTCCCGGTTCTTGATCTGTGAACGCGCTTCGGTACTCTCGGTGATTAGTCCGGTAGGCAAGTGCGTAAACCGCACACCGGACTCGGTCTTATTGACGTGCTGACCGCCCGCACCACTGGCGCGAAAGGTATCGACCTTCAGATCTGATTTGCGGATATCGACATCTTCCATCTCCAACTTGGGGATTACCGCAACAGTGGCTGCTGAGGTATGCACCCGACCCTGTGACTCGGTCTTCGGCACGCGCTGTACCCGGTGTCCACCGGATTCAAATTTCATCTTGCCATAGACATCCTCTCCACTGACTTCCATGATGAGCTTACTGTAACCCCCCGAGGTGCCTTCATTCATTTCCAGAATCTCATAGGTCCAGCCGCTCATATCAAAGAACCGGGTGTACATCCGAAACAAATCACCCGCAAAGATTGCAGCTTCATCACCACCGGTGCCCGCCCTGATCTCAAACAAGACATCTTTCGAGTCCTCCGGATCCTGTGGGATGAGCATAAACTTCAGTTGATCTTCCTTTTCAGCCAACTGTGCCTGCAATCCATCGAGCTCTGACTTGCCCATCTCCTGCATCTCCGGATCCTCATCCCGGATCATTTCTTGCGCCATTTCGATCCCGGCCAGGATATTCTTATACGCTCTGAACTCAGTAATGATCTCACCGAGTGACTTATACTCCTTATTGATCTTCTGCATCCGCGCGATGTCACTGACCAATGCCGGATCACTGAGTTGTTCTTCCAGTAAATAATACTTGTCCTCTATAGCTGATAGCTTTTCTAACATTTACCTCTGTGCTGTTTTATTTATATATACGAATCTCCTGTACCGCCCTGTGTCGGACAGCCCTGACAATATAGCCTGATGAAGCAGCTATTTGTTGATCGTGTTCTTGATTATTTGCTGGATAAAGTCACTGGATACCTCAGGTCTGCTGACTTTTTCCTTGATAAAATTTTTGAAATTATTGCCTGAGATTTCTTCGATAGAAGGGCCTGATGCCGGTGAGTTTGAGTGGTTGGTGTGATCGGTGTTCATCGTATATTCCGAATTATGCTTTAATTCAATGCTCAATTTGTGTTTCATTGTTGATGCATCGTTTATTTATTAGTTAATAGTCGTTAGTTCTTTTGTTTTTTGTCTTTATACCCCAATGCAGTGGCATATTTACGCAGTTTTTCTTTCAGCATCTTTCTGCCTCTGTGAAGTCGCGAACGTACCGTGCCGATCGGGATATCTGTAATCTTCGATATCTCTTCATAAGTGAATCCCTCTACATCACAGAGCAATATCACTGTCTTAAAATCCACCGGCAGTGAGTTAATAGCTACTGTAACTTCATCTCCAATCAGATTCTGATACATATCTGTCCTGAGATCACTCGCACCATTGGACTTATCACTCTCCAGATAACTCAGGAAATCTTCAAAATCCACCTCAGTCGGCCGCTTGACCCGCTTACGATACTCATTGATGTAAGCGTTTTTCAAGATTTTAAACAACCAGGCTTTCGAATTAGTTCCTTCGGTATAGCCTTCTATCGCTTTATAAGCTTTCAGAAAAGTATCCTGTACGAGATCTTTCGCATCCTCATCATTGAATGTCAGGTGATAGGCAAAGGTAGTCAGCGCATTAATATGCGGCAGTAACTCCTTTTCGAATAGTTCCTGTTTTCGTATTTCTTTTGATTCCGGCATACAATTCTGGCTGATGCGCTGCAAAATTGATATTTTTCTTTGAATAAATATAATTGTAACGCCTCTCTTTGTAATATTACCCTGTACTTGGCTAATTTTACAGACTAAAACAGAAAAATACGAATGTTTCTATTCATCAGTAAATATCAGGATCCCTGGTACCTCATCCTGGGATTCGTCATTGCCATCATCATCATGCTGGTCATCGACCTGAATTCATTCAAGGTTCGTGATGGGCAGAAAGTAAACAGCCGGGATGCGCTGATCTGGAGTATCATCTGGATTCTCGTTGCCTTCCTGTTTGCCGGAGTGATTTATTTCCTGGAGGATAAGGCGCAGGCGAGTGATTTCGTCACTGCTTATCTGATAGAAAGGGCACTTTCTGTGGATAATTTATTCGTCTTTATTCTGGTCTTTAAATTCTTTAAAATCCCCGAAAAGTTTCAAAATAAAGCATTAGCCTGGGGGATTATCGGTGCAATTTTCTTGCGGGTGATCTTCATCTATTTTGGTGTCGCTCTGATAAATATGACGTATATCCCGGACTTTCAGTTGGGGGGTATCCTGTTTCATAAAGTAAATATCATCCTGACTGTTTTCGGTCTATTCCTGATATATGCCGGAATTCATTCCTGGAAAGATGAACCCGAAGATCAGTCACAGGACTTCTCCGGCTCATTTGGGATCCGCATGCTAAAATTCTTCTATCCCGTGACGGACAAACTGGATGGTGAACGCTTTTTTACGCGAATCAATGGACGACGAACCGGTACACGCTTGTTGATGGTGGTCAGTGTGATCATGATTACCGATTTGGTTTTTGCTGTAGATAGTATTCCTGCCATCTTTACCATATCTACAGATCCGTTTATTCTGTATTCATCCAATATATTTGCCATTTTAGGCCTGCGGGCTATGTATTTCCTACTACAGAATTTTATCAATTATTTCGATTTTTTGAAATACGGGCTGGCAATTATCCTTTCATTTATAGGTGTGAAAATGGTCATCGCACCTTTCTTTCATATTTCCAGTATAATTTCGCTTGGAGTAGTCGCCGGTGTGTTGGTCTTATCGATGGTATTGTCCTATTTCATTGACCTCAAACCGAAAACGGAAGATAAGGAGTAGGGTTTATTTTATCACAACTTGTCTCGATATATCAGGAGGGAGTATAGAGAAATGAACACCACCTGCCTCGACTTATCTTAGGATGCATAGAGCGTTTGTAACTATTCAGCTCAAATAATTCTAATTCAAATTAGTCCGGAATAAGATCAACAATTGATCTTCTCAATCTGTTTTCTCTCCGGTAAAATGCGTTGGAAACGAAACGCTGCCATTGTGAAAATAGCCGGTAGAGTAAGTGGCATGAACTTTATCCCGCCGGATAAAACTCTTCAAAAAGGCATTCATTTCTACTGTATTGATATTTTTTGAGTCCGGTTTCAGGAAATATCCGATATAATCAATCTTCCCTTCCGGGCTCCAGTATATATTTATCCACATTTTTACACCCTGAATATTAAAATCGATACTTTTCGCATATTTTTCCATCTCCAGCATCACTTTTTGCCATTGGGCATAAGCTTTATCCATATCACCATCATAGGTCTCTATCAACAGGGCCGGATATTTAGCATTCAGTATGTTCAATTGTGCTTCGTCCTCACCCAACTGGAAAACCGGACTCTTACTCGTGTCCACCAACTCTGATGCTTGCACAAGCGGCAAACCCATTAGTAAAAAGAAAAGAACTGACAATGAATTGATACGTTTCACAGGCGTTTATTTTATTACCTGGGTCAAAAATAAACAAACTAAGATTTCTTTTGCATTCCCACAGTTATTAAAAGTATCTTTAACTTTGAGCCCGTGACACCTTTTATTACAAAATACGATATATACGTATGACAACAGTCGATATTTTAGCCATCGGTGTGCATCCGGATGATATAGAACTCTGTTGTACCGGTACTTTACTCGGCGAGATTGCGCAAGGTAGGACGGTGGGATTGCTCGACCTGACCAGGGGCGAACTGGGAACCAATGGTGATCCGGAGACCCGCATAAGAGAATCTCTTAAGGCTAAAGATATCATCGGTGCACAGTGGCGCATTAATCTGGGTATGCGGGACGGTTTTTTTCAGATAAATGAGGACCACATTTTACCGATTGCCGCAGTAATCCGTCAGGCAAGACCAAAAATAATCCTGTGCAATGTTCCTTCTGACCGCCACCCGGATCATGGTCGCGCCGCACAACTCATCTATGAATCTGCTTTCTATAGCGGCCTGTCCAAAATCATCCTGAAAGATGAGCTTGGCAACAACCTGGAACGCTGGCGCCCACAGGTGATACTGAACTTTATCCAGGATCATTATCACGAACCGGATGTAGTGTATGATATCACACCCTACTTCACTAAAAAAATGGAAGCTGTCGCTGCCTATGCCAGCCAGTTCTCACCGGTGGCAGGCCGGGAACTGACACATACGCCGATCAGTGATGATAACTTCTGGAGCTTTATCGATGCCAGAGCCAGGGAGATGGGCAGAAAGATTCAGTGTAAATACGGAGAGGGCTTCATCGCCCGAAATCCGCTGCACATCAGTTCACTATCTCATTTAATTCAGTAAATACATATTGATTGATTAATAATTTTTATATGTTTAGACTAATTTTCCGGTATGACAGCGATCGTTGAATTATGCAGCCACTTGCTCGAACTGCTTTTTAAACAGAAAAAGGCCATAATCCCTGAAATCGGGACCTTTGAGTTCTCAAAAGTTCCGGCTGAACTGGATGCCCAGGAAAATAAAATCTTACCTCCCTATCAGGATTTAAAATTCTACCCGTACAGTTATTCAGGTGATTGTATAAGCCTGGAAAATTTTCTGATAAGTGAGAAAAATTACACGCCGGAAGATGCTTCCACCCAGATCAAAGCAATGTCATACCAACTGAAAAGGGGTCTGGCAGATTATCAAAAAGTATATCTGCCTTACTTTGGATCGTTGGTGCAGTCTGATTCGGGTATTTCTTTCGAGCCCGGTGATGATCTGAAAACGATGATATCGGTACAGGATCCTGTCGCACTACACCTAACTCCTATTCCCAGAAGTTATCAGGGGACCGAAGAAAAAACTATCGGTAAGAATACCTTTGTCGATCCGGACTCATCAGCTGTGAAATCAGAAAAAAATCGTTGGGTACTGCCTTTGATTATCGCTTTTTTGATTTTAGGCATCGGGCTGATTGCATTTTTCGTGTACCGCGAACAAATAAATCACACGCCTGATTTAGTTCCTGTAGATACACTCACCGTAAGTGATAATACTGCCTTGGGTGATACCACACTCTATGATACCACCCGGGTGACCGACACTGCTAATGCCTTTGTACCTGCAGATACACTAAATTCAAATGTGCCGCCTCCAGCGGATACACAGAATACTATGTCACAAAATACAACAAAGACAGAGGAATATGTCCCGGATGACAGTTCGGTTCATAGTGACATGCCTGCAACAACTTCCCAGCAATGTGCAGTGATCGTCGGTGTAATGGCACAAAAACAGAACGTAGTAAAACTATCACACCGGATCCGCAAAATGGGTTATACCCCATTCTCCTATGTCTCGAAAGGACTTACACGGATTGGTGCAGCTACCGCTTGTGATGAAGAAAGTATCGCCCGGACTATGGCCGATATGAAGACAATCAGCAAGGATGCCTGGTTGTACAGTAAATAGCACATTTAAATCCGCAGTAATCAGGTGATAATTATTATTGACTCCGGTGGCACAAAAGCAGATTGGAAGATTATAGATGCGGAAGGCTCTGTTCATTCACAGGAAACAGAGGGTTATTCACCGCTGTTGCATGATGATGTACGACTAAACCAAATTTTACTCAACCTTGATATTGTATTAGCTGAGGTAAATCAGGTTTATTACTATGGGAGTGGCGTTCATGCTGATTTGGTCAGGTCCGGTTTACATTCATTATTGCAACAACATTTTACCGGTGCTGAGATTAATATTGCATCTGACCTGTTGGGAGCTTGCAGGGCTGCTTCCGGCACAGCGGCTGGTATAGTCAGTATTCTGGGAACCGGTGCCAGTACTTGTGTGTATGATGGTCAGCATATCATAGATCAGGTTCCATCTCTGGGCTACATCCTGGGTGATGAAGGATCCGGATATGCACTGGGAAAACGCATCGTACAGGCTTTTTTCTATAGAGAAATGCCGGCTGATATTCATGAATTATTTGTTAGTGGCTATCCGATTGATAAAAGTATAGTACTCGATAATGTGTATAAAAGCTCGTCAGCCAATGCTTTTATAGCCTCATTGGCTAATTTTGCAGTGGAAAATAAACAACACCCGTATATTCGCGCTCTTATCCGGGAAGAATTTGATCAATTTATCCGGAGACATTTATTGAAATACGAAGAATCAGGCAGATTAAAATGTCATTTCGTCGGTTCACTTTCCTGGTTGCTCAGGGATGAACTTTGCGAGAGATTGGCAGCGCATCGATTAAGTCCGGGCACTTTTGTCCGTAAGCCGATTGACCGTCTGGCTGATTTTCATACAATGATTTAAATATGAATACAGATATAAAAAGAATAGGCGTACTCAGCTCCGGGGGTGATTCACCGGGCATGAATGCAGCTATTCGCGCGGTCGTAAGAACCGCAATTTTCAATCAGTTGGAAGTCTTTGGCATCCTCAATGGTTATGAAGGTCTGATTGATGGCAAAATAAAGCGTCTGGAAAAAGGTGACGTAGGTAATATCATTCAGCGGGGTGGGACTATACTCAAGACTGCGCGCAGTCAGCGATTTATGACTAAGGAAGGGCGCAAACAGGCTTACGAGGTCCTGCAGGCCAATGCGATTGATGCCTGTATCGTCATAGGGGGCAATGGCTCTCTGTCTGGTGCTCTGGCTTTTGCCGGTGAGTTTGATTATCCATTCATTGGATTACCGGGGACGATCGACAATGATCTGTATGGTACTGATTTTAGTATCGGGTTTGACACGGCGATAAATACAGCGATGGATGCCATTGATAAGATCCGGGACACAGCTGATTCACACAACCGGATTTTTTTTGTGGAGGTCATGGGCCGGTATTCCGGTTTTATAGCCTTATATACCGGTATCGGAAGTGGTGCCGGAAATGTACTGATAGCGCATGAAAGGGAGTCTATCAATGATCTGATCTATAATCTGAAACTGGCTAATGAGCGGGACAAATTATTTAGTATCATCGTCGTAGCAGAAGGTCATCCACTGGGTGGAGCGACGGAAATAGCAAAAATAGTGAGCAAGCATCTTCCTAATTCAGAAACGAAAGTCACTGTAATCGGACACCTGCAACGCGGCGGTTCGCCTACCTGTATGGACAGAGTGCTGAGTAGTCGTCTCGGATATGCAGCTGTAGAGGGCCTGCTACAAGGCAGACATACTGAGATGGTAGGAATAATTGATAATAAGATTGCTTTTACTCCTTTCTATCAGGCGATTAACAATGAAAAAAAGGTGGAAGCCGAACTGCTAAAATTAGTAGAGATCCTTGCCTAATGCAACTTTGGGTTGTCCCGATGCCGGGTATGATCCCGTTGAGTCTTTTTCTCCAGGTTTTTTCGCATGATTTCGCTGACATCCATTCCGGTTTGATTAGCCAGACAAAGCAGTACAAATAAGACATCACCCAACTCATCTTTCAGCATCGTATGTGGATCCTGGGTTTGTTTATCCGGTTTAAATGATTGTTCGCCATAGATCCGGGCAACTAACCTGGACCATTCTCCGACCTCTTCTACCAGCAGAAGCGTATTAGTAGTGACATCGAAGTATCTGACACCATATTCCTTTATCCAGTGGTCTATCTGTTGTTGCAATTCCTTTATACTCATTATTACTTTTCGTTTGAATTTAAAATAATTGTTACCGGACCATCATTTACCAGTGAGACATCCATCATGGCGCCAAATTCACCGGTAGCGATCTGTCTGTCACTTGCCTCATTCATTCGCAGGATAAAATATTCGTAAAGTGGTATTGCCTGTTCGGGTCTTGCCGCTCTGATAAAGGATGGTCTGTTACCTTTTCGTGTATCCGCAAATAGGGTAAACTGACTCACCACCAGTATTTCACCGCCAATATCGATTAGGCTCAGATTCATTTTATCCTGTTCGTCAGCAAAAATCCGCATCTGCACTATCTTTCGCACCAGGTAATCTACATCTGCACTATCATCATCTTCAGCTATACCCAGAAGTATTACTAATCCTTTCCCTATCTTTTCTGCCTTTCCGCCCCTGATTTGTACAGATGCATTACTTACCCTCTGAATAACTGCGATCATAGACTTACTAACATTTGATTTATTCCTGATATATAAATATAAGAACTCAAACTCAGAATGATATATGTTTTTTTAATATATAAGATTAAAAAATGTCAGAAACTTTTTTTGATTGTGAATAACTTTTGGAAAATGTGATTTTATATTTAATTTTTTAATATATAACATAATCATATGCAAACTATTCATAGCATTCCTGTTTTACTCACAGGTAAACAAAAAATATTTTATTCAGGAGCATAATTATTTTACAGAATGTGAAATTGTTAGTTTGTATATAAAAAATTGAATATCAATATTTTAAATTATATAAGAATGTGAATAACAATAATAGAATGTGAATAAGTAAAAATTATAATTTAATGCAATAAACTTATACACAAACTCACCGGACTAATAACAACAATCATTATTTTATTAATTTATATATTATTATCTATTATAGTGTTTGTGAAAAAATATTCATAAAAAGTTGAATTTGATGGTCTATTTTTACTTTTGAAATGGCAGAGTTAAGAGAAGAAGAGCGGTCAAAGGTTAAATGCGCAGTTCAGACATGGTTGTGGATTGGTGTAGGCATGTTGTTGGTACAATTTGTGCTGGGTTCAGTGACGCGATTGACTGGCTCCGGACTTTCGATTACGAAGTGGGAGATAGCTATTGGAGCTATTCCACCACTGAATGCAATTGCCTGGAATGAAGCTTTTGACTTATACAAGCAGACACCACAGTATCATAAGATAAATCAGGGTATGAGCCTGTCGCAGTTTAAGTTTATCTATTTTTGGGAATATACACACCGCTTGTGGGCCAGAAGTATGGGTCTGGTTTTTGTCTTTCCATTTTTTTATTTCTGGAAGAAGAAATGGTTGGATGCCAAACTTAAGCGACAATTGCTAACAGTCGTACTATTAGCTGCAGTCGTAGGTGCATTTGGTTGGATTATGGTGGCGAGTGGATTAGTCAATCGTCCCTGGGTAAATGCCTATAAACTGACACTTCATTTGAATCTGGCTTTTATTGTATATGGTTATTTACTTTGGGTTGCGCTCAGTACCAGTATGACCCGGATTACTATCATTAATAATGACAGCGTAAAGAAATGGAGTACTGTATTATTTATTTGTCTTGTGTTCCAATTACTTTTAGGTGGTATCATGTCAGGTATGAAAGCGGGTCTATTTTATCCTACCTGGCCTGATTATGCCGGATCATTGATCCCTAACATTCTCCTGTCCTCTGATTCCTGGCGATGGGTTCATCTGACAGATTATGATACGCATTTATTTGCGCCCGCTTTTTTCAATTTTTTACATCGGAATCTGGGATATATAATTTCGATAATTGGCCTTATTTTATTTATAAAATCAAGAAAAATTAATTCATTGAATAAAACGGCTTCAGTCATCCTTGGAATAATATTTTTACAAATTTGTCTGGGAGTTCTAGTACTCTTATATAGTAACCATGAAATACCAGTTTTGATGGGTGTGTTACATCAACTTGGAGCAATAAGCCTGTTGAGTGTTACTATTATATATAAGTATAAATTGAGTAGCGGCAAATCAGGGGTATTTTAAACAAATGAATGTGTATATTTGATATCTCAATTGATATAGATGGACATTAGGAAGGAAGGAAAGTTTACATACATCGAATCCCGACCGGATGGCGAAGTATTATTATTGCTGCATGGACTGTTTGGGGCACTGAGTAATTTTGGTGATTTATATACTTATTTTAGTAAAGATTACCGGGTAGTAATCCCTATCCTGCCGATATATGAGATGCCATTAATAAAAGTTTCTGTATCTGGATTAGTGGATTTCGTTGATGATTTTGTCAAGCATAAGGGCTATGGTAAGGTCAATGTATTAGGCAATTCTTTAGGTGGACATATTGCTATACTTTATGCTCTGAAGCGTCCATCGCATATTAATTCGGTTATCTTAACCGGTAGTTCGGGTTTATTCGAAAGTGGAATGGGCAATACCTATCCTAAGCGGAACAATTATGATTTTATTAAAGCAAAAACTGAAGCTACTTTTTATGATCCGAATGTTGCCACAAAGGAGTTAGTTGATGAAGTTTTTAGTGTGGTAAACGACCGGAATAAAGGAATACGTATCGTAGCTATGGCAAAATCTGCAGTGAGACATAATCTTGAAAATCAGTTATCCGGCATTACTGCACCTACTTTATTGATTTGGGGAATGAACGATACGATAACACCTCCCTTTGTTGGCGAAAAATTTCATGAATTAATTAAAGACTCGGAACTTTATTTTATTGATAAGTGTGCGCATGCGCCGATGATGGAAGTTCCTGATCGGTTTAATGAAATACTTGAGAGTTTTTTAAAGAAAGTAACAAACGTCTAATATTCGTTATCATGTTCCACGTGGAACATTCATTCAGGCTATAACAATTCCCTCATTATTAACTTTCAGAAGACAGACCTTGCTTACTACCTTTTTTTTCTGAAGAGTTTGCATTATTTGCTCTGCTTCCAAAGTGTTAGAACAAAGTAATCGAAGATTTTTACCAATTCTATTTAATGATATTATTGTTGGATAATCTTTGATATCCAGTTGTAAATACGCTAGCAATTGTTCATTAATTAGTTCCGGATACATATTATGATCTGTCATTAATAATTTATAAATCAGTGCAGCAGAATTTGTCGGGGCATATTTTTCTAATTTTTCAAACACTGATATATCATTTATTTCACCTGTGATGAGTAGAAGAAAGTTAGAAGGTATTCGGACTATATTCAATTGAAAACTCAATGAAAGACCGCCTATAAATAGTGCTTTTTCACCTTTGCAAAGCTTATCCGAAATTTCCCTGTTTGTCAATCCCTTTTTAAAAAAATGATTCAATGAATAAATGATACCACTGAAGATATATAGGTTTTTATTTATATCGATGTCTGTTAGTTTCTTGAAATCAATGTTATAATCAAAATTGCTTATCTCTGATAAATCATATAAAGCATTTATTTGGTCTAAATAATTGATATCATTATCTAATAAATTGCTTACTTGGGTGGATAATGATTTACTTTGGGAAGTAGTTTTATGGAAAATAACTTCCATAGCTTTTTCAGTACTAACAAAATTGAAGTTATCGTTTTGATATAGAATATTGCTAACTTGCAATGGAATAATCACTTTGAACCCTGACATAAGAAATACTATTTAAACGTTCCACGTGGAACATAATGAAATAAATTACGTAAAGATAAAATCTGCTTTAATATTTAATGAGCGCGCAAATAATAGAATGTGTACCAAATTTTAGTGAAGGTAGAGACGAAAATACTATAAATGCAATTGCCGCAGCTGTGAAGACTGTGGCAGAAGTTACATTGCTGGATGTCGATCCCGGGAAAGATACTAACAGGACTGTATTTACATTTGCCGGACCGCCAGCTGCTGTGGTTGAGGCTGCTTTTAAGGCAATCGGAGTAGCTGCACAATTAATTGATATGACTACACATACCGGAGCACACCCACGCATGGGTGCGACAGATGTATGTCCCCTGATACCGATAGCTGGCATCAGTTTAGCTGAAGTATCTGAATACGCAAACGAACTGGCACGCCGGGTTTCTGCAGCGTACAATATTCCTACCTATATGTATGAAGCTTCTGCTAAAAATCCTGAAAGAAGGAACCTGGCAAATATCCGGTCCGGTGAGTATGAAGGATTGAAAGAAAAATTAAGTGACCCGAATTGGAAACCGGATTATGGAGAAGCTATATTTAATGCGAAATCTGGCGCGACCGTCATCGGCGCACGTGATTTTTTAATTGCTTACAATGTAAACCTGAATACTGACTCAGTCAAAAAAGCAAATAGTGTTGCCTTCGATGTCAGAGAGAAAGGAAGAGTTAAGAAAATAAATGGCGTTGATGTACTAGATGCAGAAGGCAACCCGGTGAGAATCCCCGGAAAACTTAAAGATGTAAAGGCCATCGGTTGGTTTATCCCGGAATATGGCTTCTCGCAGATTTCAATGAATCTGACCAATCCCCAGGAGACATCGATTCATGATGCGTTCATGGCCATCGATGAAGCTGCCCGGGAAAGAGGACTGAAAGTGACGGGCTCAGAATTGGTTGGAATGGTACCCAAACAAGTGATGGTGGATGCCGGAAAGTATTTTCAAAAACTACAAAATGGGAATACTGCCTTACCCGAGAGAGATCTGATCCGGATCGCAGTCAGATCACTGGGACTGGAAGAATTAGGTCCTTTTGATCCCGAACATAAAATCATTGAATATTCAATCGAAAAAAGTAAAGAAAAATTAATCGATCTTTCACTGGAAGACTTTACAAACCGGATATCGTATGATACACCGACGCCCGGTGGAGGTTCGGCAGCCGCTTATATCGGTGCTGTTGGTTCTGCGCTGGGCGCAATGGTTGCTAATCTGTCTCAAAGTAAAAAAGGCCTGGAGAAAAGCAGATCTTATTTTATGGCCCGGGCAGAGGTATTGCAATCGCTTAAGCAATCCTTGCTCCATCTCGTAGATGCTGACACCGATGCATACAACGAGATAATCACGGCTATACGAATGCCGAAAGAAACCGATGCAGAGAAAAAAGTCAGAGGCAGAGCCATCACAAATGCAACCAAAACAGCTATTGAAACGCCCCTGGCCACCATGAAAGTAGCCAGTGATGCATTGCCCGGAATCATTGATCTACTCCAGCATGGTAACCCCAGCTCATTTTCTGATGCAGCTGTTGGGCTACTCTGCGTAGAAACAGCGATCAATGGTGCATATTTCAATGTAAAGATTAATCTGAAAGATGTAAAGGATGCAGAATACAGTGCAACCATCCTTGCACAGGCAACTGAAGTAATGAGAAAATTAGCAGATACAAAAACTGAAATTCAAGATAAAATAAACAGATTCTTTGATTTATAAATAAAATTAGTATTAATATGATTAAAAATTTCAAACTTTTTTTTATTGCTTTTTTAGTTGTAGGTAGTTATCTGACTGTCTATAGCCAGGTTGAGGGCATTAAGAAAATCACGGAAGTCGAAGGACTTACCGAGTATCAGATCGAAAAGAATGGAATGAAAGTAATTTTGTTTCCGGACAATTCAAAACCCACAATTACCGTCAATATCACCTATTTAGTAGGTAGCCGGTTCGAATCGTATGGTGAGACCGGTATGGCGCATTTACTGGAACACATGGTATTTAAAGGAACACCAAACCATTCCAATATACCGCAGGAACTGACCAGCCACGGTGCCAGAGCTAATGGTACTACCTGGCTGGACCGTACTAATTACTTTGAAACATTTAATGCCACAGATGAAAATCTTGACTGGGCACTTAGTATGGAATCAGATCGTATGGTCAATTCCTATATAGCAAAGAAAGACCTGGAAAGTGAAATGACGGTGGTTCGTAATGAGTTTGAACAAGGTGAAAATGATCCTTCTTCTATACTGAATGAACGTGTCTTATCGACTGCTTATCTGTGGCATAACTATGGCAAATCTACTATCGGTGCTCGCTCGGACATAGAAAATGTGCCTATCGAGCGTCTTCAGGCTTTTTATCATAAGTATTATCAACCAGATAATTCAGTTTTGATTGTCACTGGTAAAATTGATGTCAATAAGACACTCAATCTGATTAACAAGTATTTTGGAGCTATCCCTGCTCCGGATAGAAGTGGTAGTAATTTTATTTATCCTACCTATACCCGTGAACCAGTACAGGATGGTGAACGTATGGTAACATTGAAGAGAGTGGGTGACAAGCAAGTATTAATGGCCGCTTATCACATCTGCCAGGGATCACATGAAGACTTCGTGCCACTGGATATGTTGGCCTCTATACTCACTGATGACCCTTCTGGTATATTGTACAAGAAATTAACAAAGACTAAAAAAGCTTCTTTTGTATATGGCTATCCTTTCTCACTAAAGGAGCCGGGAGTTATGCTTTTTGGTTCAGAAGTACCACTGGATAAATCATTGGACGAAGCAAAGGATATCCTGTTGAGTACATTGGATTCGATCAAGTATATGACATTTACACAGGAAGATCTCGACCGACAGAAACAAAGATCAATGAAAGGATGGACACAACGATTCAATAATGTAGAGTCCATCGGAACTACACTGAGTGAATATATTGCTTTAGGTGACTGGCGCTTACTGTTTAAAGAAAGAGACAATATCGAGAAAGTTACACTGGATGATATCAAGCGAGTCGCTCAGAAATATTTCAAGCCATCAAACAGAACCGTCGGACTGTTTGTACCTGATAAAACGCCGGATAGAGTAGATATAGACAACAATATCGATGTGGCTGCTATGATGAATGACTATAAAGGCAAAGCCAAAGTAGCTGCAGGTGAAGATTTTGATGCCAGCCCGGATAATATTGATGCCCGCACATCTACGGTAAAGGAGAAAAATGGTATCGAAATGGCACTGTTGCCAAAACAGACCAGGGGAAATCAGGTAACAGCTAACCTTACATTCCGTATCGGTAATCTGGAGAAACTGAAAGGGATGTCAACTATTGGTGATCTGACCGGATCAATGCTCAATAAAGGAACGAAAACGAAAACAAAGCAGGAAGTGCAGGATGCTTTCGATAAACTGAAAGCCAGCGTCCGTGTCAATGGTGGTGCCACCAGCTTTAGTGTTAGTATTACTACGACGAAAGAAAACCTGATTCCGACAATTGCCCTGGTTCGTGAAGTACTCAGAGATCCGGTTTTCCCGGAAAACGAGTTTGAAGTATTGAAGACACAGGAAGTCTCAGGTCTGGAAGAAGGTAAGAGTGATCCAAACACATTGGCATCTCTTACATTCCGACGAATCCTGGCACCCTATCCGAAGGACGATCCGCGATATACACCGACGATAGAGGAGTCGATCTCTGATATCAATGCGGTCACTCTGGATCAGGTGAAAAAATTCTACAAAGATTTCTATGGTGCCAGCGATGCGACCTTCTCTGTAGTGGGTGACTTTGATAAGGATGCAGTACAGAAAGAACTGAATAAAGATTTCGGTGACTGGAAGAACAAGACGCCATATAAGCGCATAAGCAGTGAATTCAAACCCATCGCAGCTCAGGATAAATCAATCAATACCCCGGATAAAGCAAATTCATTGTACTTGTCAGGTATTCCGATTAAGATCAAAGATACTGATCCGGACTATCCGGCTTTAGTTCTGGCAAATGAGATCATGGGTGGTGGCTTCCTGAATTCACGTCTGGCAACCCGTATCAGACAAAAAGAAGGGTTAAGCTATGGTGTAGGCTCCAATATCAGTGTTCCGGCACAGGATGACAATGGATTATTCATGATCTATGCAATTAGTGCACCTGAAAATACAGCTAAGGTAAAGGCATGTGCGAAAGAAGAAATTGACAGAGCAATGAAAGACGGTTTCACCAAGGATGAGATTGCTGCAGCTAAAGAATCCTATCTGCAGCAGCAGAAAGTTTCATTAGCACAGGATTCTCGACTGGCAGGGATGTTAAATTCGAACTTGTATCTGAATCGTACGATGAAGTTTAAGAAAGACCTCATGGATAAGATTAATAATCTGACCGAAGAACAGGTCAATGCCGCGTGTAAAAAGTATATCGATTCCGGTAAACTGATTACAATTATGGCGGGTGACTTCGATGCAAAGAAAGAATCCAAACCATAAATACCTAAGACGTACTAAATATTAAAAGCCGGTAGCAATACCGGCTTTTTTTGTAAATAATATTAGAATTACTACGTAAATACGATGAAAATACTTCATTTAGGCAGAAGGTATACACCCTCCCTGGCAGCAAGGGGATATTTCTAATATATATAGGTATGAGAAAACAATGACCATCTGGCATTTTTGTCACCTATAGTACAGGCAGTATAACTGAAAAAAGCCAATAAATCAGCGATAATAAATTAAAAAGGCGCACAATTTGTACGCCTTTTTATATTCTATTAAAAACAAATTATCTACTGTGACACCGGTGCTGCATCGATTATTTCCTGGCCGGAACCTTCGGCATACGGTGCAAAATTCTTATTGAACATACCAGCCAGTTGCATAGCTTTTGCATCATAGAGCGATTTATCAGACCAGGTGTTGCGTGGATCCAGGATCTCAGAAGGCACATCCGGACAGGATACCGGAATATTCAATCCGAATATCTGATCGCGATGATAAGCGACATTATTGAGTTGACCCTTCAGCGCAGCCGCAATCATTGACCGGGTATAGCTCAGCTTCATACGAGAGCCTACGCCGTAAGGTCCGCCTGTCCAACCTGTATTTATCAACCACACATTCACTGAGTAGCGTTCCATTCGTTCGCCCAGGAGCTCTGCATATCGTGCCGGATGCAATAATAAAAAAGGTGCACCAAAGCAGACGGAGAAAGTCCCCTGCGGTTCAGTGACGCCAGCTTCTGTACCTGCTACTTTAGCGGTATAACCCGAGATAAAGTGATACATCGCCTGACCCTTGTTCAATTTAGATATCGGGGGTAAAACACCGAAAGCATCACAGGTGAGAAAGAATATATTTGCCGGATGGCCTCCCATAGAGCTCGGGACAGCATTCGGTATATGATACATCGGATAAGAGACACGGGTATTTTCTGTGATGCGTGTATCTGAATAATCTACTGTACGGGTATGTGGGAAAAAGCCAATGTTTTCCAGAATCGCACCATGCTTGATCGCATTATAAATATCAGGCTCGTGTTCCTGACTCAGATTGATGGTTTTCGCATAGCATCCACCTTCAAAGTTAAATACACCTTTATCGGTCCAGCCATGTTCATCATCACCGATTAATCCACGCTTTGGATCAGAACTCAGCGTAGTCTTACCTGTACCGCTCAAGCCAAAGAAAATCGCTGTATCACCATCCTTGCCAATGTTAGCTGAACAGTGCATAGGGAATACATTTTCATTTACCGGCAGCAAGAAATTGAGTATAGTGAAAATACCCTTTTTTATCTCACCGGTGTAGGCTGAACCCCCAACTAAAACAGTTTTCTTTTTGAAATTGATGATCGAGAAATTGTGCTGCCGGGTTTTATCCACAGCCGGATCCGCATGGAAACCAGGTGCACATAAAATGGTCCATTCCGGATTTATTTGCTCCAGCTCTGCGGCAGTTGGCCTTAGGAACATGTTGTAGGCAAACATATTGCTCCAGGGATATTCAGTTACCGTGCGGACATTGACCCGATAATTCGGATCAGCACAGACATAACTATCGCGAATAAAAATGTCTTTGTCGTTGAAATAATTAATTACTTTTTGTTCCAGCCGATCAAAGTCTGCTGCATCAAAAGGCGTATTAAATCCGCCCCAGTTGACTTCATGCGCAGTGACCTCATCCTTTACGATGAACCGGTCTTTTGGAGACCTTCCGGTATATTCTCCGGTCTCGATACAGAGTGCGCCGGTACTGGCGATTCTCCCTTGCCCCCGTAGTATAGTCTCCTCGATCAATTCCTCCGGTGTGGTATTGTAGTAAACCTTATTGGGGTGGCTTATTCCCAGAGAAGAGGCTACTTGTCTGCCTTTTGGATTGTCTGACGCTGTTTCCTGATTCATAAATATTTATTTTCAATAATTTTCATTCAAATAAACCCTGATAATCATTTCTTATTGTCCAATTTAACTACCTAAAAATCATTTTTATAATTAAACAGACAGAATAAATGTAAAAAAATAATTATTGGCTCAATTAAAAACATCAAATTGTGCTTTCTGATAAAAAAAGGTTAATTCAGGCCAGGCATAACATAAATAATCCAATCATTATCAAAGCTAATATAAGAATAATTAACGCAACATTCACTAATTATTTGATATCAGAAGAACTATTATAGTCAAAGCCCGTACTTCAGTAGCCTGTTTTTCGCAGGGCGAAAGGGGGTTAATAAAGAACGCTCATTCTGATTACTACTTATTCTTGGGCGGAGCAGGCGCAGTTTTCTTTCGTTTTATTACTACTTTATCCTTTTTAGGCTTCATCGGCTTCACCTTTTTATTTGCTACCGGCTCACCATTGATGGAACTATAGCTGGAAAGGCTGAGCGGATCTTTTGTATGACCAGCAGGCTTGGCTTTATCAGACTTTGCCGGTTGTGTGGTTTTGTGTGGAGCTGGCTGTTGGCGTTTGCTCGTCTTAGGAACTTTTGCTTGCGCAAATGCCATCATACCACCAAAAAACAAGAGTAAAAATGTGAAAGCTACTTTTTTCATTAAAATATAATTTGTTATAATATCAATTGTCAGCAAAGGTAATGCCAAATCATAATTTTCAATTGTTAAATAGGGTTAAACCCGGATTAAAAAGGAAAGAACCAGGGAATAATCAGGCTGGCAGCTATCCAAATAATGAGATTCAGCGGCCCTCCGAAGCGCAAATAATCAGTATATTTATAATTACCCGGTGTGAAGACCATCATATTGGTAGTATAGCTATTGGGGGTCATAAAGGTAAGTGAGCAGGCAAACATGACGGCAATAATCATCGGTTTATAATTAACATGCATTGCCTGGGCCAGTTCGATCACGATAGGCGTCATCAGTGCTACAGTCGCTTTGCTGGAAAGGATATTCGTAGATAATAGCGTAATCAGAAAAATTAAGGAAAGTGTGATATGTGGAGTATAGTGCCCTAATAGTTGGTAAATCGATTGCGAGATTAATTCTGATCCGCCGGTCTTCTCTAATGCGGTCCCCATTGACAATACACCCGCGAC
>CAZGKN010000003.1:62997-76743 GCA_964525915.1 uncultured Saprospiraceae bacterium
GCCTCATAGGCTTCTTTCGGTGATAATGTGGTCAATAATATCAATACCAGACCACCAACCATAGCTGCCGTCAACAGATCCACCGCACCCATAGCGGCGGTAGTGATCACTAAAAAAGCAACAATAATTGCCGGAATTGCTTTTTTATAATCAATACCGGAATGTGTATAATCAGATAACAGAATCATTACATTGTCCTCTACCACATGCCGGATTTCTGCGTCATCACCATAGACCAGAACCATATCACCATCTCTCAACTTTAGGTCAGATAACTTTTGGGTTATAGTCTCGTCCCTATGGCGAATTGCTATTACGGAAGCATTATATACATTACGAAAATTGATTTCTTTAAGTGTTTTACCAGAGAGCGGAGAATCAGCCGGAATTAGCAATTCAAAAATCCGTCTTCCCGGTTGTTTACTGAAATACAGAGATTTATGTTCGCCCTTCAGACGAATAAACTTTTCTGAACGAAGGATGGCCAACTGTGCCGGATTGATCATTATTTTTATCACATCACCCTGCATCAGTATAGTATGACGACCGATAGGCATGATTTCCTTTTTATTGCGCTTGATACCCAGGATCTGAACATTGTGGACAGTGGTTAATTGGCATGTTTCGATGGTCTGTAGAATGTCTTTGTTCCCCAACAAAAGTTCGACTTCACAGATATAATTTTCGGATTCGCGCAGTAATTGTTTTTCATTGGATTCCCGGGCGGGTAAAAGATATCGTGAGAAGAGAAAGATGAAAGTGAGGCCAATAATAAGTATTAGTAAGGCAGGAGCGGTAAATTCAAACATACCCAACTCTGGTAAACCCTTTTTAAATACGATATTACTTACCAGGATATTCGTAGAAGTACCGATTAAAGTGCAGGTCCCGCCAAATAGTGCAGAAAAAGAAAGTGGCATCATAATTTTAGAGGGATTGATTCCCGCTTTACGACAAACTGTTAGGCCTACTGGTATCATGACAGCAATCACTGCAGAGTCATTAATAAAAGCTGATAAAAAAACAGTGACCAGACACAGGATAATTAGGGCGAGGTGAGGAGTGACCCGTGCCAGACGAATGACATGTTTACTCAGATTATCAATCAGGCCCGATTTAAAAATCGCCGCACTGATGACAAACATGCAGCCAAGCGTCAGATTAGCCGGATGGTTGAATCCCGAAAAACCCTCCTCCGGTGTTAATACGCCAGTGACGATAAATAAAGCCATGATTAGAATGGCTGTAGTATCGATACGAAAGGTCTCCCTTACAAAGAGAAATATCCCGAAGGCAATTATTATGAATGTTATATAGAGGTCTAAATTCCATTGCATCAGACCAAAAATAATAAGGAAAGGCAGAACTTGTATTTATCCCAACAGAAAATTTACAGATAAGGCAGGAATTTATTTTACTATGATTGAAAGATTCAGATAGATACTGGGTTTATTGTGGACAAACACAAAATATGAATACAAATTGAGGCTATTTTGCCAAATAAACAGAACGCAATTGGGCCATCAGATAATCATTGTCTTCCGGTGTACCCACGGTCACCCGCAGTGCCTGAGGAATTCCAAAAGATGCCAGGCGACGGGTCAGGACACCTCTGTTTTTCAGTTGTTCATATAAATCTTCTACAGCAACTTCAGTCCCCAGATCGAGCATGACAAAATTGCCAAAGCCAGGTACATATTTAATACCGAGTTCATCATAGCAGTGATAGAGGCGGGGAAGCTCATGCCGGTTATTTTCTATGGTCTTTTCCAAGAAAGCAATGTCGTCAAGTGCGGCAACGCCAGCCGCTTGTGCAGCATTATTGGGATCAAAGGTTAGTTTCACCTTATTGAGTGTTGAGATCAGCACTGGTGCACCGATAGCATAACCCAGGCGTAATCCTGCCATCCCATAAGCTTTGGAGAATGTGCGTAAAACGATAATATTGTCGCGACCTAACTGCGTTGCATCCGGATACTCAGGGCTAAGTACGCGGCTAAATTCACAATAGGCTTCGTCGATTACGATAATAATATGTTCGGGGACCCGGGCAACAAAGTCGGCAAGCGCTGTGGTGCTAATCATAGTCCCGGTCGGGTTATTCGGATTCACGATATAAATTACCTGTGTGCTGTCATCAATATGATCCAGGATTGTCTGCAAATCAAATTCATAATTACCTATCATCGGCGTTTCCACGATAGGAATGTTGCTCATTGCCGCATATTTTTTAGCTGACACAAAGGCACCTGCAGATGTCAATAAGGTTTGTCCAGGGCCAAAGAAACCGCGCATGATATTATACAGGAGGCTATCAGAGCCATTTCCTACCGAAAGATTTTCCGGTTTTAAATTAAGCATCGCAGACAAGGCTTGTTTTAACTGACCGGAAACAGGATCGGGATAGAGAAAGATTTTATCAGCATTGGCCACATACGCTTCCATAGCCAGTGGAGAGGGACCAAAATTATTCTCATTTGAACTTAGGACAACTTCTCGCTCCGGTTTGTTGTCTCCGAAGATATTAGCATCTGGCTTACCGGGTTTATAAGGTTGTAATTTCTGAATATGAGGAGGAATGATAAACATATCTCTGGTTTTTCAATGTTTGACCGGTAAAAAGTGGCGAAAAAGCGGATAAATTACCGTACTAAATTAAGCCGAAAGATATTGAAAAAAACCGAGAGGACAAGCCAAATCACTAAGGGTTTGTGAAATCACAGTCTCTCAGGGAAAGGATAGCAGGCAATTAGCGGATAAAAGCCGGATTTGTGAAAGTAAACTAAAATACTAAGGCTATTGCACTCTGTTCCAGGTCTGATCGCGATAAATTCCTGTCCAGTGTTTACCCCGCACTTTTAATTTGTTGTAATCATTTCCTTCAAACCAGATACTGCAGCCATAGATATTGCCTGATTTTGGATCGAGGATAGTGCCACCTTTCCAGTAATATTTATAGGGTTTCAGATTTTTTAGCAAAACCATATCCACTATTGGCTTTCCTTTGAGATCGCCGGGGCAAGCATCACACACTGTAGTCGTCGCACCTTCGAGTAGTTTAATAACTCTCCCGAAATATTCATCGCCCGACTTATAAATCTTAATCAGGGCTTTGGGTTTACCGCTGTTATCATCGATGGTTTGCCAGGTGCCGATCGGAGACTGAGCCTGGAGCTGGATGCTGAAGAAGAGTAAAAGTATTCCGATAAATTTATACATATACATTGAATTTTAAGCAGTTTTAAAGTAATTCATTGTATAAATTTAGAAAATTTCCTGCATTGGATCCCAGATTTTTGCTTTAAAATCAGCCAATTGTATATCATTGAGGATTGTGTGACCTTCGGCCTCTAATCGTTTTTTCATACTCGGCCCAGTGGTAAATAAAGCAGCGGCGGTCAGCTTGCCACTATGATTCAGCACCCGATGTGCCGGCACATCAGCCGGACAGTTATGCAGCGCATAGCCCACCATACGGGGTGTGGGAAGTTGTAAAAAAGCAGCAATCAAACCATAACTTGTTACCCTGCCCTCCGGGATACAGCGCACTACATCGAAAACCTGCTGATAATAATTATTTTTTTGTGCCATTTACGGTTGTTTTGAATTGAACAGATTCTTTCAAGTTATCGGATTACATAGTTAAGCAGAAATTTTGGAATTATTCATCTCAAATCCTCTAACTCTTAGTCTGAATGAGCAGAGCCAATGTGTTGCAATATCTTCCTCATGTAATTATAATAGTGTACTACCAGTACGGCTCGGGCTTTTGAGCCAGTCTTCACCACGCGTATTTTCATATAAAAAATAGCCTTAGTGCGGTAAAAATAACTAAAAAAATTATTATGTCATTGATTATCAACTATTTGAAAACGCACTAAATCAAATGGGGACAAGTCAAGAGTTAATTAATTTAAATAAAACTGTCCTGTTTTTTACTAAGAAATAATATTTTTATAAAATGAATCAGGAAAAGAAAGCATTACTGGATAAGACCTATCAGGATTTCATGATGATCGGGTTTAATCTGACCAATATGGATAAGCTTGGCCAAATCGTCTCATCGGATATCATGGGCTTTGGTACGGCAGCCGATGAGCGGTTTTTTTCTCTTGCTCAATTGCAGCACATTCTGAAAGTACAGGAAAATCAAAGCGCGGGAGTCCATATCAACTGGGAGTCCACACCATTGCACCGACATATTTCGTCAGATGAGAATTCGGCTGTGTATGTTGATGACGTTCGATTAAAAATCGATACAGGAACCGACACCCTGAACATGGATTTACGCTTTTCTGTAGTATTGGAATACCTGGATGAAAGGTGGTTAGTAGTACACGGGCATGGTTCCAAACCCGAAGATGTACAAAGTAATGTGGATACATTTGGGATCAATGTATGGAAGCAGAAAGCCGAAGAGCTGGAAAAATTAGTGCAGGAAAAAACGAAGGATCTCATAACAAAAAATCGCGAACTCGAAATCGAAGCAGCCCTGGAAAGAGTACGAAGCAGTACGATGGCTATGCTAAAGAGTGATGATCTGCTTAAAATTATTGTCGTAGTCAAAGATCAATTGATCAATCTCGGCTTTTCATTTGATGATGTAGGTTTTGGTTCCATGCCGGATGAAGGCGGTCTGGAAGTCTGGATGGCAGTAAAAGCTCGAGATTTTGCCATCAAAGAATCTGCCCCTCACTCGGGAAATATGTTTGAGCAAGGGATCCGTGGAGCCCATAAGAATAATACTACATTCCTTACAGATGTCTTACCACAACAGGAAATGAATGACTGGCTCCTCCATCTGGTTAACAAAGCAGGTGTAAAATTTCCACCGGAAATTTTAAATTATCTTCTAAACAAATCTGGATTTGCCAGATCTGTGGCAATGCTTCAGGGGATTTTCATGTATATAGGAAATTATTCTGCCCTTCCTTATACAGATAAAGAAAATGAAATTTTCAAACGTTTTGCGGCGGTATTCGAACAATCCTACATCCGATTTCTCGATTTACAAAAGGCGGAGGCGCAGGCCAGAGAAAGTCAGATAGAAGCAGCCCTGGAAAGAGTCCGGTCTAGAACAATGGCGATGCACAAAAGTACTGAACTAAACGATGCTGCTGAATTGTTGTACCAGGAACTTACAAAACTCGGTATTGAAAAACTTACCTGTGGATATACTTTACTCGATGATGCAGGTAGAGGCACTTGTTATATGGCAAATCCTCAGGGCAATTTTAGTTGGGAACCCTTTTATCTTGATCATTTGGGCAGTCCGGCATTTAATTCTATGTACATAAGCTGGAAAAAACAACAACCCTATTCTTTAATCGAGTTATCCGGAGAAAAGAATATAAAACATAATCGTTATCTGGCAGAGCATGCAGATAATTTCCCAATGCCGGTGGATCTTTTACTTTCTATTCTTCCCCCGACTACGTATTCAAATTCTTTCAACTTCCGGCATGGGTATTTACTGGTCGTCAGTCTAACACCGATTTCTAAAAGTCAAAGCGATATTATCCTCCGCTTTACAAAAGTATTTGAGCAAACCTATACGCGGTTTCTTGATCTGCAAAAAGCAGAAGAGCAGGCATTACGGGCTGAACAGGATCTGATTGTTATCAAAGAAGCAAGAAAAAGAGCAGAAGAAACCCTGGTAGAATTGCAAGTCACCCAAAAACAACTCATCCAATCAGAAAAAATGGCTTCCCTTGGTGAACTCACAGCGGGAATTGCCCACGAAATACAAAACCCGTTGAATTTTGTCAATAATTTTTCGGAAATAAGCAATGAATTAATTGACGAGATGAACGAAGAACTAAACAAGGGTGATATAATAGAAGCAAAAGCTATAGCTGATGATATAAAACAGAATCTCGAAAAAATAAATCATCATGGTAAGCGTGCAGATGCTATTGTAAAAGGTATGTTGCAGCACTCCCGCATGTCCTCTGGTCAAAAAGAACTGACGGACATTAATGCCCTTTGTGATGAATATCTACGGCTGGCTTACCACGGGCTTAGAGCGAAAGACAAAGCATTTAATGCCGATTTTAAGACCAATTTTGATCCGGAACTTTCTGAGATAAACATCGTACCACAGGATATCGGACGTGTAATGCTAAATATCATAAATAATGCATTTTATGCAGTGTATGTTAAGAAAACTACCGCCGGAAAAGCCTACGCTCCTACTGTTACAATCACAACTACAGCGATTAAGTCCCCTTCAGGAGATTTAGGGGCAAAAATCACTATTAAAGACAACGGCAATGGTATTTCTGAAAAAATAAGAGACAAAATCTTTCAACCTTTCTTCACCACGAAACCCACCGGAAGTGGCACCGGACTAGGATTGAGTTTGAGCTATGATATTGTGAAGGCACATGGTGGGGAGATAAAAGTGGAGAGCAAAGAAGGTGAATGGACGGAGTTTACCATCCAATTACCTTTTGTATAAAAGGAAGAAAAGCCAGCCCCTCTGACACCGAAGCTGACTTTTTCACTTAATAATACTGTTTTATTTTCCAAACACTGTCAGTGTTGCCCTGCGCTTTGAGTTGTTCTGTGTGTCATACCAAAACTCAATCTTTTCGATAAACCGGTTGTTGCCTTTTAAATCAATTGCCCGGCTATCACTATTTCGATCGAAATTATGCCTGACTTCGATCTCTTGTCTTCCGCCATTCTCATAATACACTACGACTTTGTGCATATTCAGTGTGCCGCCCTTGACAACAAATTTTAATTGGTCGAACTTTCCGTCTCTCATTTGTACATTCAGTACATCCTTTTCTACCCGGTAATTTACTACCATCGTACCTAAATTGCGCCAATTTACACTTGTAAATGACATACTCGTCATTGCAATTAGTAACACTAAAGAGGAATAAATAAAAAATGCGCTTGATTTCATGTCTTAAATTTTAATAATTAATATCCTTTATACTAGTTTGACTAAGAAATGACCATCTGACATTCTTGCCACCTTCAGGGGGAAGGGGGTAAACAAGAATGGGAGGTGGTCATTTCAAAGTACAAGCCGTATATAGTGCTTTGATTTAATTGAATCAATAAGGTTTAATTTATACTAAAATGGCTTTGACTTGATGATTAGTATATACTAAGCGTAATTGAATTTGGCCATCTGATATCCTTGTTTGACCCCTTCACCCCTGGGCCAAGGATATCAGATGGCCATTTCTTAATCCAAGCAGTATATTTAATAGCAAAAACCAACGCCTATGCAGGAAAAAATGTGCCACAAGCTATTTAAAAAGATCCAGGCTCTCATTGTAAACCGGGCTATCAATATTTAAAAAATTTAAAACACTATGAAATACATACCCTTGTGATACTGTTTTAAGTGGTTTTATTTGCTTTGAGCCTTCAGAAACCCATACGATAAATGGAATGTCATATTGCTCCTCAGGTGCCATACTCATAGGCATTCCATGCATATACAAATTCTTTTCACCCAATGATTCACCGTGATCCGATACGAAAATCATTGCACTCTTATACTCCTTTAATTGTTTTAAATCATCAATAATCCGGGACAAAAGATAATCAGTATAGACTATGGTATTGTCATACGCATTGATTAGTTCTGTATGTGAGCACTTGCCCAGTTCGACACTATTACATACAGGTTTGAACGTTTCAAACCCGGGGGGATACTTCTTGCTGTACGAGGGTCCGTGACTGGTGCTGGTATGCAGTACTATAAACACTTTGTTTTTTTTACTCGACCTGATTTGCTCCTTTAATTGGGTCAATAATAACTCGTCATACTTACATCCTTCGCCGGTACAATGAAGTAGCAATGAATCACCGGTCTGGTATTTTTGTATATGCACTGGTGGCTCTCCCCAATTTGTCGTCCTCCACACCACCTCTACTCCGTTACGATATAAATAGTTGGGCAATATTTCATACAATTTACTGGAATTTGTAGATTCCAGAATACATCTTACTCCGGCTGTAGTATAAGTAGCACAGGAAGTAGCGTCAAAATGATATAAATCAGAGATTTTAGAAAGTAAGGGATTGGTGTTCTTATTATATCCATACAAAGAGAAATTCTGACTCCGCGATGATTCCCCAATCACTAAAACGACTACCGCTTTACTGGTATCTCTGATTTTTGCATCCGGCAACAATATTTCTTTTTCATTTTTTTGCTTTTTGTGGATATAATAAAGTGAAATATTCACAGTGTATGACCAGGGCATTGCCAGTCCACCCAGTGTTTTGGAGTTTTTGTCTATCCAGAGCCAATTGCGGGCATTTGCAAACACCAGTGCCGCAATAAACACCAATGCCGATAAAGCGGTCAGAAAAAACTTCTTTAAAGGTACTGTACTTATTTTTGACTTTATGACATAAATACCCGGTAGAACACCAAAAATGATCAGATATATTATCAGTTTTACCGAAACAAAGCTACTGGATTCCGAGTATCTGGTATTAAGTACATTCCCGATCATACTTTCATCGATTATTACTCCATAGTTATTGATAAAGTAAACTGCAAGGGCATTAATCAGAAAGAATAGGACTAATAAAAATTTCCCGACATAACGGGATATGTAAAACAATAAATAAAAGACAAAGGCATTGGTCACGAACATTAGTATCACCAGGCTAACTATAATTATAATGCCATTCAGGCTTTTATAATCCACATTATTAAAGACAAACTTGTAAAATGGAAGGTGATATAATACAAAATTTATAAAACTCAGTATCAGTACAAAATGAGTTAGTTTGATCTTATTTTTGAACATATATTTTGCTGATTTTATACAATGATAATAGCAGGCAAATTAATGCGACATAAAATATAGGTAAATTTTCATTAATAATTTTACCTGTTACTATTATACTACAAACTAAAAATAATAAAATAAATACAGGGTAATATTTTTTCTCACCTATCCAGCTCCAAATCCTGAATTTCCGGCTGATAAATATACCTGTCAGCCCACAAAGATAACCTATGATACTCCCGGTGATGACATCCAGTGGGTAATGTGCCCCCAGTCCAATTCGGGTAGATGCAATAACAAGTCCGATCAGGAGAATACCAATTATCCAGATTAATTTATACTTTCTTTTTACTGGCATAAAGGCAAACATTATAACAGTAATAATTGTGAATATAGTGATGGAGTGCCCGGAGGGCAGACTGTTATTGCCGGATAGTGTCTTTCCAATTATCACAAAACTGTCCGGGTCTAAAGCAGCAGCCGGACGGGGAACCGAAAAAAGTTTCTTAAATATAGCAGAAAATATCGCTGAGACAAGTGAGGCTGAGATCAAAGCTTCCCAAAATTTAGGCGCATAAATAATGAGAACGGATAAGATAGATAATGAAATCAGGGCATCGCCTAACTGCGCCAGATTATATTCAATCCCCGGCAACTGAGAAAGCTGTCCATTAAGGAAGAAGAACCATTCTTTTTGAATCCCGATATATCCAGAGACAGAAAATGAATCCTGGATATACAGAAACAGAGCAAGTAAAACCAACAGACTCAGGGGTAAAATAAAAATTATGCCCTTCAGTCTGGAATAATTTCCAATAGCGGTAATGTTTAATATATTGTTTGCATCTGTATGGCCACCCGTGGATTGTGTCATCCTGTCTTGATCTATTTAGGTTTTATCTTTGTCACGATCTGTGAAATCATCTGAAATATTGCCCAAAATACTACTCTGGCAATAATTTTACAATTTTTTGTTATTATACCGGACCTAATCTTTATGGTGCGCTGAATTCATTTGTAGAGCTAAAATCTGATCCCAAAAATGGCGGGAATAAATATTGATTGCTGCGTAAGTCTTATCCCTGTTTTTAAATAAACTCCAACCTTTTTGTACAAATTATAATTTATTCCTGCATTTATCTCTGCATTTAATGTTCCCGTACCTCCAGGATACTGATTCCAAATATGGTCATATCCTATCTTCAGATTGAATAATGGGGAAAATGCTTTTTTTAATGGTATATATTCTACCTCTCCATAAGCTGAAAAGCCCTGTATTCCTTCAAAATTTAAATACCCAATACCTAATCCTGAAAACAGCCTTCGGTTCGCCAGGCTAATGCCATTACTGAAATTAATGGCTATTCCATTTTGACTGTTATTCAGATAGTACCCTTTCCAATTTGGACCCGGCTCCACAGTAATTGTTCTGCTCAGGAAGCTCAAATACCCTGTTTCGACTTTCCCGGCGTATCGAACCTGAGAAAAAGCTGTGATTGAAAGAATTAAAAGGTATATTGTCGATACAATTCTCATTCAGTGTTTATTTTAAAGGTATAATCATGTTTTCATTATTTAACGTTTATCCCTGTCAAATATCTATTAAGCTAAAAACAAGCTCCAAACTGAAATGCATTTTTATATTCATTTAAACAGCCTATTCATTCACCTTGATAATATTTACCGGACAGGCTTGTGCTACTTTAATTGAAGGCCTGACAAGTTCCGGCTCAATAGAGAGTACAAAGGTTTCTTTCTTCTGGGTTGATTTGACCAGTGTTGCTTTCCCATCTTTGCGGGACATCCGCCACAAATCAGGCATCATCTCATAACAGATACCGCATCCGATGCATTTATTTCTGTAGTGAATAATGTTTGGCATTTCAGGCGGGGATCAGGCGGTATAATTTAGCTTTGGGGGATACTTTCATTGTGCAGGGTATTGTCACGCGATCACCTCGTGTCGCTGTTAGCGCCTCTTCTCCATTTACGACCAGGCGT
Source organism: uncultured Saprospiraceae bacterium (assembly GCA_964525915.1). GTDB lineage: Bacteria > Bacteroidota > Bacteroidia > Chitinophagales > Saprospiraceae > Parvibacillus. The sequence goes on from CAZGKN010000003.1 coordinate 73,770, forward strand.
CCTATATCCTGCTTTTCGATACCATAATCAGGACTGGTAATCATCAGTGTATCCCCTACATTTATTTGACCAGTCTCAATGATAAATTCACCTACGCCTATTCTTGTAAAATATTTTTGGCCTTTACCGGCATAGATTTTCTTTTCTGTGGCTACGGATCCGGGATTATCAGTCCATTCTCCCAATTCTCTGCCTAAATAATATCCTTCCCAAAAGCCGCGGTTATAGACTTTTCCCAATGTTGCCTTCCATGCTGCTGCACGTTCTGCTGTGTATGTACCAGCCCGGATAGCTTCAAGCGCCTCCCTGTAAATCTGTGTAGTCGTATATACATATTCAGGTCCCTTTCCCCTGCCTTCGATTTTAAGTATCGTAGCTCCGCTGTCTATAACCTGGTCCAGTAAATCAATTGTACACAAATCTTTAGGTGACATGATATACTGATTGTCAATCAACAGTTCTTCATTAGTCTCAGTATCTATGACTTTGTAAGCATGGCGACAGTTCTGTGCACAGGCACCCCGATTTGCAGATGCATTCTGTGCATGAAGGCTTAGATAACATTTTCCTGAAATAGCCATACAAAGCGCACCATGGACGAAGACTTCGATCCGCATTGGTTTTCCAGAGACACCCAGAATGTTCTTTCGTTCGATTTCTTCTGTAATTTGTCTCACTTGCTTCAGGGTCAGTTCCCGCGCCAATACGACAGCATCTGAAAAAGAAGCGAAAAAGCGCACTGACTCTATATTACTTACATTCGCCTGTGTAGAAACATGCAGTGGAATTCCCAATTGCCGACAATACTCCATTACTGCAAAATCGGAGCCAATTACTGCATCGATCCCGGTTTGTTTTACTTCCTGTAGGATCGCCTTTAATAATTGCATATCATGTTCATACATTACCGTATTGAGTGTGATATATGCTTTGATATTATTGCTGTGACACAGGTTCTTAATCTTTGCAAGGTCGGACAATGCAAATGAATTAATTGATTTTGCCCGCATGTTCAGTTGTTCTACACCAAAATACACAGCATCAGCACCAGCCTGAATGGCAGCATGCAGACTTTCAAATGATCCGGCTGGAGCTAACAACTCGATTTCTTTCTTCATAGATATAAATTTCTTTACAACAGATAAATATAAATGTATATAATGCTGTTTTATAATTGTTTAGGACAAATGCATAAATAAAGACATTTTGGTGCAAGATATGAATTATCAAGTATTTAGTGCTCTTTACATAGCTTTTTGTAGTTTTATACGGTATATACTTTCTATCTTATATGCAGTTAATTTCCCCGGATGAAGTAAAAAAGTCATTCGTTCAGAATTTTCCTTTTGTGATAAGCATACTAAAAGGAATAGGACAAATAATGCTTCAGGAATGTGTCTATACAGGTATTTTCTTTTTGGTTGGAATATTTTATGGTTCTGTATTGATGGGAATAGCTTTAATCCTCGCTACTTTCTGTGGTACACTGACAGCACATCTATTACACTATGATGACGAGGATATTGCCCGTGGTCTGTATGGATTCAATGCGGCTTTAGTAGGTGTAGCGCTTTGCCTTTTTATAGAGAACAGTTTTTGGCTTTGGCTTTTAATAATCATAGGCGCGTTGCTATCGACAATAATTCAACACTTTTTTTTACTAAAACATATTCAAGTCTATACGCTGCCTTTTGTATTGACTTCCTGGTTTCTTATCTGGACTGGACAAATAATAGCGCCGCTTGTATCTAACCCCGGTACTTCTATTTTGAGTGGGGCATCTCTTGAATTATTATTTCCATTGCGGGCATTCGGCCAGGTAATATTCCAGGAAAACTGGATTTCGGGTTTTCTATTTTTCATCGGTGTATTCCTTAGCTCAAGGCGGGCTGCTCTCTTCGGCCTTACTGCCGCATTAATTGCCGGTCTGATTGCTTTTCTAATGGGGACTGGCATTACAGCTATAAATCAAGGATTATTGAGTTTCAATGCTGTACTTTGTGCCATCGCTATAAATGATAAAGGAAAAAGTACATTCCTGCTGGCAATAGGTGCAATAATAATCTCTGTTTTATTAAGCCTACTTTTTCTAAGACTTTCTTTAATACAGCTTACTTTTCCGTTTGTCGTGGCCACCGTCATTTGCCTTTATTTTAACAAAAAAACAGCTTATAATAAATGAATAGGATAAAGATAATATTATCTATTTTGCAAGTATTATTTACCAATTTAATAATTGCGCAGACAGAATACATCAATACAGACCGGCCAGATCAGAGTGACGGAGTATATACTGTACCGAAATTTAAAGTTCAACTCGAAGAAGGCCCAACATTGGCACCTGAAACATTCATAAACAACTTTATGCTTCGTTTTGGTCTGACATCTTCCACTGAAGCCCGGATCTCACTGGATTATGGGAGATCAGGTGGCGGGAAAGGTCTGATGCCGGTTACATTTAGTGTCAAACAACGACTCATCGAACAAAAGCGCTTAATTCCTGCAATCACTTTTGTAGCCTATCTTTCGATAAACAGATGGGCAGATAAAGACTTTCGTGATAATAGCCTTCCATACGAAGTCAAACTGGCATTCGAAAATGAACTTACATCACATTTTACATTGGGATATAATATAGGAACTGCTGATCAATTTCATACGATGAATCTGACCCTTAATCTTGGATATTCACCGATGGATCAATTCTCTGCCTTTATCGAATATTTTCCAAACATTTCGAGTAATGCTATCCTGCACAATGTGGATATAGGCCTTGCTTATGCACCTTTGCCGCAACTCCAGTTTGATCTGGCCTGTGCCCGCCCTATCGGCAGTATATATAATCACATCAGCACTACCTTTGGCGTCTCCTACATTTTTAGATAATTAATTGTTATTCTCCAGGCTATGAAAAAGGAAGAAATATATTGCCGCAGTTGTTATAATCATCTCGCAGGAAAAATTGGAGTAAAAA